>JBIKUM010000463.1:0-17587 GCA_044347585.1 Terrimicrobiaceae bacterium | reverse complement strand
GGACTCCTTCGGGCATTCCCTCCGGTCGATGTGCTGGTGTCCCACAACTCCCCGCAGGGAATTCATGACAAGGATGACGGCATCCACTTCGGATTCGAGGGGTTGACCGCCTATATTCGGCGGGCGAAGCCGACGGCGGTGATACACGGGCACCAGCACATCAACAAAGAGACCGCACTTGGCGAGACGCGCATAATCGGTGTCCGGGGACACCGGCAGATGGAGTTCTGAGACCCGGAAACAGACAAGAAGCGCTGCAGGAAGTGCAAGAGCACAAGGGTGGTTGATATCTGCAAGCTCGCCGGCAAACCGTGTCCAAAATGTGGCGGTGCTCTTACCGTTACCGAATGCACAGCCATTTCCTGAACGCGCTTATTTGGAGATGAGCAATGAACACGTATAGTAATTTCGAGCACCCCCCGACTTCGGGTGTATCTAGCCCCAGTGCAAGGGTGGAGTCAAAAACCAAGCAGATGCCGAAACTGCTCGTCACGACCGATGACGTCAGGCCTTACATCGGCGCAGCCCCCGATGCCGCCAAGTCGCGAGAACTGACTCAAATGTTTAGAAGACTACGAAAGGAAAGAACCCCGCTGTATCTTGAACGGGGCGAGTTCATCGATGTCGCAAGATGGAAACTGCTTAACCAGTATGATCGGGTCGCCAAGCTTATTGAAGGCAATTCGGCTTCGACTATTCAGGTGATCACGCGTGCGGCGTTTGCCTTGCAGGAACCCGATGCCTGCCGTGAACTCCATGTACGCGTTAAGGTGCTATCCGCGCTTGATGGTGTGGCTATTGGCGTCGCCAGCGCCATATTGGCGTTGGCGTTTCCCGAGGATTACCCCGTGATCGATTTTAGGGGGTGGCGGCAGGCTTACGGTGAGACACGCAAGACCTTCACTGTGGCCCACTACGCCCACTATATGGACGATTGTACCCGACTTGCCGTCCAATTGGGCGTCTTTCCGCAAGATGTCGATTTGGGTCTGTGGACGATGGATCATGAGCGGAAAGGTCATTCAGTCATGCCACGCAAAGCAGATGTGGCAGGCACGACGCCCAACATCGATGATGATCCTTTTAATGCCGACTGGACCAAGCGCACAGCATTGGATGGCTACACGCCAGAGAGTTTTCTGACGGAGTTTGCAGCTATGCCGTCTGATCAGTTCAAACGCCATCCTTGCTATCACATGAACAAATACCGGAATCCGTGGATACGCACCCTCGATTGGTAAGACGGGAAGCGGGGTGCCGGCGCGAATGTAGATTTGGCGGCCCTGGTGGGTGGCGAAACGGGGACATAAAATCCGGAACGCGCTTGGAGAAGCGGCGGATCGGTTGCCGGACATCTGCTGGCGACTATCGGAACGACGGCGCTGATGCTGGGCCAGGGCTGCGATTGACGGGAACAACGGACTTGCGATGCAATAGGGTAGACAAAGATTTCCTGTCCCCGATATCTCTTCGATATCTCTTCGGTCCCCGAGATCGTCTTAGCTGCTTTACACGACTTTAAGCAACATATCACGCCGGTGAAATGCCAAATACGTCTTTTGTCCAGATGTGAAACCGCCCACATTCAACGGCCGCCCTAGGTCAATCCCCATTTTGGGCAGGTCGAGGCAATCGGCAACTGGCGAGAGGATCAGGTCGCCATTGTCCTCAAATGAAATTATTCCACGATCAAAGAGCAAGTCCACATTCGGATTGAGCAGGAGTCCGTTTTCGCCGTCCAATCGTTCGCCGTTGTCACTATGACGCCACGGTTTGATGTGGCTGGCGATCAGGTACTCCGGGTTCCGGACATGGGAGATGCGACATTCGTGTTCTACCCGAAGGAGTTCCTGCCGGTATCGCCCCTGCCCGCGACGCGCCCGGACGAGAGCTTCCTTTTCTGTAGCAGCCAGTGAACTTCCTGAAATTCCTTGCAACACATGGGTTTCCCATGCCTCTTTGATCTCCAGAGGCGCCGTAAAGTCCGGGATCACGGTCTCCCGTACGGCAAACGGCGTGACAATCATCTGCGCCTCTTGCCCGATGAGTGTCGCCAGTATGTGGGCCATTCCTTCCGGGATGCCGGCCAGATAGATTTGCTGGTATCCTTTGCCTTCTGGACTTAGTGGTGAGTACTGTGGCGGCAGGACTGGGCGAATCAGTTGCATGAAGTCCGCGGGGCGTATGCGCTGCGTCAGACTTTGGTAGCGAACGTTGACACGCCAACCGACATTACTCCACGTATCTCCTCTTCTTCCGAATTCCAGTGGTTTGGGAGACTCGAACGCGACTGATTGGATGATCCCAATGGCGATGATGCGTGTGTCCGCATAGGAAAAGACGATATCCTCCGGAGCCACGATTCGCATGTTGTCGTAGAACCGGTTCCGGCGATCGTTCTTGCTTCGCTTGGGCGACCACATGTAACCGCCGCGAAACTCATCGAGCCAAGTCTGATTTTGGTTTACCCACCAGTAGCGCATACGCGTCTCACATTCCCGAAAGTTTTGGTGGTTCGTCGACGAGACACAGAATGAGTGTCCCCGCGATCCTCTGCTGGATAGGCGCCGCCCATTGTAGTTATACCTTTACCAGCGTGGCGTCATCCCGGGAATTACCGGGCTCCACGTCGTTGGCCTTTCGATCTGTTGCCTGCCGTTCCATCGTGTACAGCATATTTAGCAGTAAGAACTCAGATAGTTGGTCTTTGGTGCGCCACTCACTTTCCTTGTGCGCACGTGGGTTCCGGTATGCCATGAACGCCCCGGTGAATAATTGCATCCGTCCGATCGCCTCGGATTCCGGGATGTCATCCCATGTCAACCTGCCCCCTTTTGGATTAAAAGCGACCGAACATATTTTCTGCCCGTATTCCTCAGTCTTCATCCGTGCTCGCAACAGATCCTCCAAGCGGCGATAGCCGGTCAACAGTTTCGCATCCGGCCCCTCCCAGAAGGTTGTAGCCAGATCTGAAATCCTAGGGTCTATGATGGCAAATGGCATGACCGGATCAAACTCAGCCCATAGAGTGCCGGCTTCTTTCATCTTGTAGTGTTTGTCCAAAATGTGGTCATACCAGTTACCCCCTCCTCTTCGGGATGACTTAGCCAGATTCTTGATGTCTGTGACCTGCAGCGCGGACTGATCCAGACGCTGGATTACGGCTTCTTCCACCTCGTACTCACGGATCTCGGCGCCATGCGCGTCCAATAGTTGAATTACGTACGAGAACGTACGCGAGCCTTCACCGATGTAGCCTGACCCAAAACCAGACTTCACAGCCACGAGATCCTGCTCATTGACGGTCAGTAAAAGACAGTGCCGGTTGCCTGCGGACAGGATCTGAACAAGTGATATCTTGTCGCCAAACTGCAGTAGGCGCATTACAGCGGCACGGCAGGGCGCCGAGAGACCCGGCAAACCAACGTATTGGATGCTGTTCTCGATGTGTTCAACGTTATTTTGTCGTTTCATCACCTTATTAAGAACCCACCAGCGCATGGACTGCATCCAGTCCACTGGATTCCGCAATAAACTGTAAGGTTCGTTTTCTTTGCCCATTCTCTGTCTCCGCTACCGGTTATTCCGCGCACACTCTTGGGGCTTTGAGAGTTGCACCTTCACGCCGCATCTGAAAAAGTAATTCATCGCTCGTCTTTATAACTTCGGCCTTATCTTGCAACTGTGGGTCCTTTTCGTGCTCTGCATATCCGGTTGGTTCGCCTGTTTGGGCGCTGACTACCCATGACGCTCGATGTGTCTTATCGCCGAGAAGTCCACCAAGTGACTGCGGCGGCACGCCAATGGCACCAGCAACAGCAGCATAGGTGGCGCGCGTTTTGTTGCGTGCCAGGAAATCAACATAGAGATTCAGGGATGGGTCCACAGTTCTATCCTTCCGTTTGAGAAACATTGCTTGCGAGTTGGTTGATCAGGGAAACGCCGAGATCTTTGCGGAGTTTTTCTCCATCAAACAATTCCAGAAAGAGCATGCCGCAGGTGTGTTCCAGAGTATCCGCTGGCTGCTGGGTTTTGGCAAAAGCTCCAGTGATATCTCTGTTGTCCGATACTCGTGGATAAATGAGGTAGCTGCGGCTGGCACCGAATTGCACATTGTAGGAGTGCATTTGGTGCAAGTCAGCATCGGCTGGTCGGCGGTTCAACGGGATTTTCCATTTTGTGTCCAGGATCATGCGCTCGCGCGTGGGGCCGAAACCAATTTCGGCAACAATGTCCGGGCGAATGGATTTGCGCATCTGTTCGGTTGTCCAAAAAGTCTTGTGCGCCTGAGGCTTAAACTTGATCGCGCGAGCTGGATGGCTTGCCTCATACCGCCTGAGGTGGGCAAAGACATACCGTTCGAAGAGAGTGTTCATGTCGAAGAGGATTGCCAGCACGTCTTCACGTCCGCTGCGCACATCGGGACTATAATTCAGGATGATCAGTTTTGCGAGTTGGAGCGCCCGGTGATAGCGTTCGGTGTTGCGGGTATGGTGAAGGCGTGCGAATGTGTTCTCGCACACGGAAATGGCATCAGCATCTTCGAATGAGAGCAAATAGGTGCGCGCCATGGCGGCGAGGTGCGGGTTGGTGGATACACGCGCGAGTACGTCCAAGGCGGCACGGAGAATCTGATTGAAGGGGTTATTGCGGTTATAAACCGTGTGTTCCGTGAAGAAGCGTTCGCGGTGTATCAGATTCTTCGCGAGATGCTGTTGAAAAAGAATCCGACCCTTCAGCGCTGTGAGATTTCCCTGTTCCTGCCGGTATTTGCGTACCAGACCATGATGTACCAGCCGATTGACCTCATCCAAGAAGGTCGCGAAGTAGATATCCAACAGTGATGATGCGTGGAGCCGCAATTTGGCATCGGAAATAGAGTCCAACTTCAGGAAGCCGGACTGGTGCAGCATTTCGATCAGCGCCCGTTGCCACTTGTCTTTCTGGGCCGGTGAATCCGGTTCCCGGTCAGCCTTGGGGAGAATTTCGATGGTCAGGTTGCCGACCTGGATGACGCCCACGTAGTTTTTGAAATGAAGTCGGTTGTGGCCAACATTAAAGAACTTGTTGCCGTGACGTTCATTGTATTGCACAAGCCGGTCGAAGTGGGCGGACGTGAAGCGGCCGCCCACTTTTAGTGGCGCATGCTCAAAGATCTGGATCACATCACTCATAGATGGATCGGAAATCCTCTTCCGTGAGATTCGTAGGGTCTTGCACCGTGTACAGCGGCCGATCCTCGTACTCATCCATGCCCCAGTCGCCCTTGGCCCATCCCACATTGTCATCTTTTAGCGACACAAACTTTTCGCCTAGAACCATGCCGATCTTGGCGGGGTCGCCGTAAAAATACTCTTCCAGCAGTGGAATGATTTTGGTCGCAAAGGCATGCTTCAATTCGGCCAAAGAATCGTTCTTTTGGGCTATGCCCATGAAATACGAATGACCAATGCAGTGGTCTTTGTCTTTGAGCTTTTCGACCCGCGTGTTGATCGTCATCAGCATTTGCTGAAGATCGACATTCAGTTTCGGTGGCTGTTCAATGCATTCAGGCTGCGGCGGTGTGGCGACGAAGGTGAAGCGGCGGCGCAAGGCAGTGTCGAGCGCCTCGACGCTGCGATCGGCGGTGTTCATGGCACCTATGATATAGAGGTTGCCGGGCACAACAAACTCTTCGCGCGAATATGGCAGGCGGGCGCTGAGTTCATTGGACGCCCCTTTGCGTTTGTCATCTTCGATGAGTGTGATCAGTTCACCAAAAATGCTGGCTACGTTGCCGCGGCTGATTTCGTCGATGATCAGTGCGTAATCATGAGTCGGGTCAGCCAGCGCGCGCGCAACCATGGTTTTGAATATTCCGTCCTTGATCTCATAGGCCAACGAGTCATCCCCTGCCTCGGACATCATGGGTTTGATTCCTTCCACGAAGTCTTCGTAACTGTAAGACTGGTGGAAGGTGGTAAACTCATAGCGTTTAATGGCCGCACTTTGATCCGGTCTGAAGTTGCGGTATTGATCTAGTATTATTACAAGGTCGGGGACCTCGTCCTTTGCCAGACTTTCGTCAATTGACCATACCGCGCTGGCATTCTTGGTGAAAAGGAGCGGGTCAAAACGTTTGGTGTAATTAACTTCTTCGCACCCCGTTTTCGTATGCATTTGCAAATGGGCCCAGATCGCAGCCCGTGTATGGTGATTGTTGGCGCGTCGAATCCGCGCCTTCATCAGCGGATGTTCGAGCATATCCTTGACTTTGCAGGTCTTGAGTTCCAGCATCACTACCACAATAACCTGCCACCACGCCAAATCCGCGACAAGGGAATCGGCAAATTGTTCTTTGGTCTGCGTGGCCACACGTTCAGTAAAGCAATCCATGTATTTGTTGCGAAGGGCGTAGGTCTTACCGGTCCCCGGAGGGCCATACAGGATGACGTTCTTTGACGGCAAACTGATTTCGGGACGAGCACTCGTGCTGACAGTTGCTTTTCCGATGTCGGCCAGAGTTTTTCCGAAGAAAGGTTTGAGGATTTCGGATTCGAACATCAGAAGTTCACTTTCTGGAACAGTCATACAGGTCGAGTTGTAATTCGGGGTCCATCCCTTTGTGACACCTTGGTATTTCACGCCCGGCTTGATGCAAGTGAAAAGCGTTTCGAAGGAACGCTGGCGCCAATTCTCATCGCGCTCGTAGGGTGTCGCGGGACTTGTTATCCGCGCAAACACTTGAATCCCATCATCGTTCCCATGGCATAGGTAAACAAGGTCGCCTATCCTCATATTTCGGGTGAAATTCTCGCCTTGTCCCCTCCCTGTCTTATTGTGAACAACAACAATTCTATTTTCCAAACAGGCTTCGCGTTCTTCCTTTTTAAAATCATCACCACCGTGCGAAACTTTCCAAATCTGCATGGCTGCCTTTCCTTCCGCAATTTCAAGCATATTTCGATAATGAACCTCTGTGGCGGCAAAATTGGTGCCGCGGCCGCCTCCAGGAAAATCGTTGAATCCTTGTTTTCCGACGACATCATCTTTCCAAATCGGGTTTTCCCAGAGAGCCCTGTCGATACTCAGAGTAACGCCATCTTTATCAACTTCTTCCGGCGGTTGAGTGTAGAACGGGGCTTCCCGAATATCTTCTTTCAGCGGCATGACCTCTGAGGTCACAGTGCCCAGGGCGTAGCAACCGCCTTCGGCACCTGTTACCCAAATGATGACCTTGTCGCCCTGATGGATGTCTTTCTTGTGTTGGTTTACCTGCCACCCACCCACCACACCAGCCTTGAGTGCACCGGCAAGGTCGTAGATTTTGGGGTTGCATTGGAACACCCAGTATTTTGATCCCTGATCATTGAAATCTGAACTCATGTCGACATCTCCTTGCACAGCCCACATTACTTAAGTTATTGCCACTTTTGCTAAACTCCATCGGTTTGGGTGATTCGAAGGCAACCGACTGGATGATGCCGATGGCGATGGTGCGCATGTTGTCGTAGAACTGATTGCGGCGGTCGTTATTGCTACGTTTGGGCGACCAGAGGTACCCGCCGCGATTCTCATCGCGCCAGGTTTGAATCTGATTTACCCACCAGTAGTGCATACGCGTCTCACATTCCCTGAAGTTTTGGCGGTTCGTCGACGAGACACAGATTCACTGTCCGCGAGATCGTTTGATTCAGGTCTAATTTTGTGACATCAATACTGATGCCGGAGGTGAACCCATTTTTTAGATCATTTTCTTTCATGCTATCAATCCGGCAGATTCACATGCTTCGAGGGCGGCAAGTCTCAAGTAACCATCGTCAAGAAATGGGTTATCGGTCACATTGCTACGAATGATATGCAAAACATCCTTTGGGCTCTTGCCGTAGCTTGCGCTGTCTTTTAAAACAGTATTCAACCACGCATATACGCCCCTCTTCTTGCACAACTTTCCTTTGTAACGCTCTTGGATTTCAAAAAGCCACTGCCATGTGTCCACCTCTTCCTGATGAGTGGCAGACGTGATTGTGATGCGGATATCGGCCGGATGCAGTGCTTGAATTTTGGATGTATCCAAGACTACGCTGAAGGCAGGAAACGCTACTGCCGGATCAAATGGGGCATAGGCTTTCTGGCGAGTTCCCGCCGCCCGACTAATGGGATCTTTCGTTGTTTTGTAACTTTTATTGCAGTCAGAGCACATCGGAGCAAGGTTTCGGAAATTAACGGAATTGAACGGGTACTTATGGCGAGGGAGAAAGTGGTCGTAATCATCACGGGTTTTGTAGTTTTCGTCTCTGGTCTCCGCCAGTCCGCAAAAAGGGCAAAGGCCCTCTATGTTCGTGGCACAAAACAAATCAACATGATCTTTGAGATCGCCAAGTTTCCTTTTGATAGGCCCCCATTTGATATGTTTGTCGAAAAGGTCGTAGAAAAATGTCTTTAGCTTCTCAGCGATCACTGGCTCCCACGCATCAAGGTCATCGAAGTTGTAGGGGCGTCGGCCCGCATTTCCTCTACAGAGATCATCTACATCCGTGGAATCGTTGAACATCACTGCCAGCTGATCTCGTTTTGCCTGATCAAGAGCCTGAATGAGAGCGTCGAGATCCCGGATGTCGTCGAAGATGGATCGCTTGTCGGTATCGATTGCGTCGATTTCTGCTGCGATCTCTTGTAATTCAGTGCAAAGGAGGGCGACCGAGTATTCACCTCCATTGCGGCGGCACCAGACATCCACGACTACTCTCCTAATCCAGTCATGGAGTTGTTCCAGCGGGTGGGATACATATGTATAACTGAACAGCATGATTTTAGGATTCTTTCGAGCCACCGAGGATTCGGTTGATTGCCAAGGTCTTTTCTATGGAATCGCCAAGAGCCCGGTCCAACTGTCTGGCTATTTGGAGGGGATTCTGGTCGACCTGCCCCGCAAGCGATTCGAGCCTTTTTAGTTCATCATTCGCAAAGTCGCCGATGGTTTCTGGGCGGTCAAATATCTCGTTGGTAATGAGAGTAGCAGAAGCACCGAAGGTTTGGAACTGAGGTCGATCACAAGTCACTTTTTGTGTCATTGTATCTTTGGTGAAAACAAGGACATTTTCTTTATGGCAGTCAGAGATGATAAAAGGCGAGTGCGAGGTGAGGAGGACTTCACGCATCACTTTGCTGGTGCTCTCGTCGGCTTCGAGAGCGGCGCGGAGTGTGGAAATGTAGGAGGCTCGCCAGTCGGGGTTAAGGTGGGTTTCTGGTTCGTCGAGTAGGAATAGCGAGGACGTGTGGCGAAAGAGTAGGCAAAGGCCGATGGTGTGGAGGAGCTGATGCTCGCCGTCGGAGAGGTTTTTGAGGTAGATGCGATCATCCACGCCTGGTTTGATGATGCGACTGTCTTTGAAGCGGGCGATCCGCTCGTGGGAGGCCGGAGTGGGGATGGTTTCGTTGACGTAGAGGCTGGCTGACTCGTAAAGCTCACTCTTCGTAGTTAGATCCACTTTGTAGTAGTTGAGCGTCAACAAAGTCTGGAGCGCGTGGAACAGGTTGATGGCGGAGGCGGCTTTATTGAGTTCTTCGGACCCCCCGGCACTGTCGGCGAAGTGGGTGTGAAAGGCGCGGCGTGTTTCACCTTCGTCGTCGATCCAAAAGTCTAGGTAGAGGTCGTGGGCATTGTCCTCATCTCCTGCATAGGGCGTGCGGTCTTCGTAGTGGGTGGTGGAACACTGGATGAGCTTATTGATGATGTCGGTGAGATTCTTCGTGAGTTCGACGGTTTCCTCCGGTTCGGAATCTTGCGAGGAAGATGATGATGAGGAGGAGGAGGCTTCCTGTTCCAGCTGGACGCGGTGAAAGCGGCGGATGATGAGTCGGAAGCAGCGGAAACCTTCCAGATCGATCTTGTCCTTGAAGACGCGGGTAATGGCTTCGCTGGGGAAAAGAAAATGACACAACAGGATGACTTGGCTGAACTGGTCATCGAGGTAGATCATTCGGCCTTCGGGTCGGTTCGGGTAGTCCACCCTTTTGATGAGCTTGTCTTGGTATTCATCAAAGTGGATGAACCGCATCTTGAAGAAGGGCAGGCTCAGGATTTCGTTGTGGCCGGAGGAGTAGCCGAGGATGTATTTGGGCAGGTAGGCTTGGATTGCGGCCCGTGAGCTCAATTCTGTTTGTTTTGTGTCTTCGTATTCCGCCCGATTGAGACATTCGAACCTTGGGCGCTCTCCGGCCACTTTAGTAATGCGGATGTGGGCGACGGGGCGGGTGTCGGATTTTGGCCACGGCTCCAGTTCTTTGAGCGTGTCGTCGGGGAAAATGTATTCCAACTCAAAGGCATCGGGTTCGGAGACCTTGGTGTTGAAGCCTGGGGCTTCGAGGTTGTCTTCATTTTCGGAAGCGAAACCATCGGGGCGGTAACCAAGGTAAATGCACTCGATATGGTAAAAGATGGCGGCAAGTGCTTCGAGGACGTTGGACTTGCCGCTGCCGTTGCGCCCGGCAAGGCAGTAGGGGTGAAACTCGAAGCAGCGGTCATGGTCCCACTCGCGCAGGAAATTCACCTCGAAGCCTGCGGCGAGGCTGCGGAAGTCGGAGTTCAGCTTCAGGCGCAGCAGTTTCATGGCAGGGCCTCGAAGACGATTTCTTTGCGGCCGGTGACTTCGTTGGTTTCGAGATTGGTCTGGAGATCGAATTGCTGGCGCAAGAGGGCGGGTTTTCCGTCCTGACCGAGAAGGTCGAAGATTATCTCTCGAATCGTCTCATACGGTGGCGGCTCTTCGAAGATCGCCTCTGCCTTTTGCATCAGCTCTGCAAAGCTAAAGGGGGACGGGTGGGTGGCAAGAATGCGGTATTTGAAATAGTCAGCAGACCACGAGATCGGCTCACCTTTGTTCACGGTGGAATCTAGTTTCTTGAGGACGGCTTCAATGGCTGCCGGAGTTTGGAGGAAGTGGGTCGCTGGTTTGGGTTTGCTTGGCTTGCTGGCAGGTACAGCGAGTTCGATAGCGGCAGGCGTGTCCCCGGAAGGATCGAGCCTCAGACGGCTCAGGTCCAGTTCGCCTCGGAAGGCGCGTTGCTGGATGGAGGCGAATGCTCTATCGGCCAGTGCCATCGAGTCCTTTTGATCCTCGCTAACAATTATTATTGTGGAAACAAATCGCTCAAACTCCTGTTGGAGATCGAAAGGCGGGGCCGGTACGCTGAGGGTTCGCAGAATTTCCAGATTGATATTTTTCTGGGCAGCCTGCGGTGCATTTTTTTCGAGGATTGCTTGTAAGAATCCAAATAGGAAATGGACATAGATGCTGCTCGAAACGCCTTTGTGTGGCGTGAAGCCGACCACGCTATCCGGGAAGCAGGCATCGAAATCTAAAATTGCCGTTTGCGCAATGTTTGCGGCGATGGTGATGCACAAGGTTCCTTTTGGCCACAGCTTGCTTTGTTTGAGACCAATTTCTGAGTAGGTTTGTTTGAAACTACGAATGTAGAGCCCTGCATTGGAAACTTCGCCTGTTTGAATCAGAGGATACTTTCCGCCCAAGAGTTCCGGTGCGTTTCGTGGGCGGTGTTTCGAGACGCCACGATCTAAAGTACCGAGCTTCGACAGTTCCTTTGGCTCCCACTCCTTTGGATTTGTCACTGGGTCGCCGAACATGTCGATGAAGACGGATTGGAGGAGTTTTTCGGTGAGTTGGAGAGATTCCTGGCGCTGGCGGCGGAGGGCATCGGCCTTGTCCAGTATCGCTGCGATTCGCCTTTGTTCGTCGAGGGTTTCTGGAACAGGAATTTCAAAGCTCTCGAGGTCTGCTTTTCGAAGAGCCAAGAACGTTGATCCCGTGCCCAGCTTAGAAAGTTCACGTTTCCTAGCCTCAATAACTCGGGCGACGTATCTGATGTCACCAGCTCCTGGCTTGGCTCGTATTCCTGCCACTCCACGGCCTAGACAGTAGTCTCGGTCGGCCCAGTTTAAGTCTCCAATGGTCGCTCTTACGCAAATAATCAGGTCGCCCTTCTGGGCAAGACGAGTCGTTTCCGTGGTCCACTTCTTGGGCTGCGGATAGGTCTCACGAAAGTCCCCCGCACCCGCTATCATCGGAGTACCGTTTCCGGTCTCGTTGTAAGCGGAGCTTGGTGGTGCTGAACCCATCGCTACATCTGCAACTGTTGAAAGGGGGATCCACTTCATCCGAGAATCCCCTCCAGATCTGTGATGCCCTGATGAATCCTGTCTTCCAGCGTCTTCAGTTTTTGGAGAATGATCTTTGGCTCCTCATAGACGGTTTCGTCGTGTTCGACTTCACTGTAGCGGTTGAAGGAAAGGTCGTAGAACTTGTCGCGGATTTCTTTGGCGTGAACAAAGAAGTGATTGGCCTTGCGGTCGCTGGCTTGTTGCGAGTCGCGGACGCGCCATTTTTCAACAACGTCAGGGAGCTCGCTGCCGCCTATGCGTTTGCGTTTGTCGTCGAGGGAAAGGCCGTCGTTGGCGAGGTTGTAGAACCAAGTGTTTTCCGTCTTGCCGCCACGGGTGAAGACAAGAATGGCGGTGGCGACTCCGGCGTAGGGCTTAAACACGCCGCTGGGCAGGGAGATTACGGCTTTAAGTTCGGCTTCCTCGACGAGTTTCTTCCGCACTTCGACGAATGCCCCGCTCGCACCGAAGAGCACGCCCTGCGGGATGATGATGCCAGCGGTGCCGCCGGTCTTGAGCAGGGTGAAGATGCGCTCGGTGAAGAGCAGTTCTGTCTTGGTGGTGTTGAGATGTAGACTTTCGTTGATGTCGCCTTTGTCGATGCTGCCGGTGAAGGGCGGATTGGCCATGATAATGTCGTAGTCGCCCTCCTCGGTGAAACTCTTACTGAGGGTGTCCTGGTAATCGACGTGGGGATTGTCGATGCCGTGCATCATGAGATTCATGAGGGCGAGGCGGACCATGGTGCTGTCGAAATCAAAGCCGTGGAGGCTCTGCTCCAAGATGTCTTTATTGTTCTGGGTGAGCTGGCCGCTGATACTGGTGCGGATGAAGCCGTCTTCGTCGGGTGGAAAGGTGTGGCCTGTTTTGGCCTTCTGCTTGGCGAGCTGCGTGATGATGTATTGGTAGGCATCCAGCAGGAAACCGGCGGTGCCGCAGGCGGGATCGCAGATGCGGTGGCCAAGCCGGGGGTTCACCAGTTCGCTGATGAGTTTAATGATGTGGCGCGGGGTGCGGAACTGACCGTTCTTGCCCGCACTGCTGATTTCGTTGAGCAACATTTCATAGACATCGCCCTGAATGTCCTGATGCATGTGGCCCGACTCGCGGGCATCGCGCTCGATCTCGATAAAAATGTCCTCAATGATCTGGATGGCACCTTGCAGGAGATTGGCGCTGGGGATGATGAAGACGGCATTAGCCATGTGCCGGGTGAAGGTGCTGCCGTCGCCGTTGAGTTCTTTGATAAAAGGAAAAACCTTTTGCTGGACGTGGGAAAGCATTTCGTCCGCCTTCATCTGCTTAAAATGGCTCCAGCGAAGGGTTACCTTTTCGATGGCGAGTCGTTTTAGCTCCTGCTCTCTGCCGACTTTCTCAGCGGGGGTCTCATTCTCCTTTGGCTTTTCCAGAGCCCGGTGCTGCGGGAGGTAGTAGTTGCCGGAGAAGCGAGAGATGAAGGTATCGCCAGTGAACTCGGCGTCTTTTTCACGTTTGATGTCGAGCTCATCGAGCTGCTTCATGAAGAGCAGATAGGTGATTTGCTCGATGGCGGAGAGCGGATTGGAGATGCCGCCGGACCAGAAGCGGTCCCAGAGTTTGGCGATCAGTGATTTAAGTTTGGCGTTAAGTTGGAGCATATCAGGCAACTAGCCTTTCTGTTAGAGCGAGAATTTCGTTGATTTCAGTTGGCGAAAATATCCCACGAATCCCGCCGGGGTGAATGATGGTAAAGGGCGACTGGATAAGGTCGCGCTTCTCGATACCACCACGATCAATCAGATAATCGCGAAGGAGGCTGAGGAATTGAAGCTGGTGGCTGGTGAGCGCGGGGTGCTCGGTAATGAACTGGTCAATGGATCGGGAAACGGTGTCCGGGAAGCTCTCAAGAATCTCGATGCCGAGGATGTGGCGCATGAAACGAAGGAACGGCGCACGCTGGTGATGATAGACACGACGCAAAAGCTGGAGCGTGATGTGCGGATGCTCGTCGTGGAGTTGCGCGGCGAGGGTTTCAGCTTCTTCCTCTGACACGGGCCGGCCGTCGCGAATCTTCTGAAGGATGGGATTGTTGGCGGTGAGTTCGTTGACCTTCTGTTCCACCAACTTTCGATATTGTGCGATGCTGAGAGACTCATGCTCAGGGCCGAACTCGACGTATTCCTTGGATTTGAGGACGTCGGCAAAGTTGAACTTGGCCGTACCGGCCCCTGGGCCGTGCCCGTCGCGATAATGCATAAGCGGCGAGAGCCGCGCTGAGAGTTGGTCGAAACCCTGATCGGTGATGGTGGCCCAGTAATGGTTAGTCTGCGCCTTCTGGATCAATCCGGCTTCCTGCGCGACAACATTCACCGATAACGGCAATTCGCCGATCTGTGCGATGAGGTTCTGCGTGAGAGTTGCATATTTTTCTTTCTCCCCTTTTAGCTGGGCAAGGGAGGCTTCGAGAACATCCTTTTCAAATCGCATGGCTTTGAAGTCAGCCTGCGAGACCACGCGGAAGAGCGGCTGAACGACATGGCGAAGAAAGGTGAGACCATCGGCGGCGAGCGACCGCCAGAACGTATCGGACTCGCACCGGGCGAGATCAGCGCGGGCCGCCATTATGGTGACAGACCTGGCGGGTAATCCGGCAACCTGAGCGCGGAGGATTACGATTTCTTTGTCCGCAACGGTTGATTGGCCAAGAACCTGTGCGGCTTCTATCTTGTCGATGCGAATGCCCACCAAACGAACCGGAAGCGGTATCTGGGGCTTAGGTTCCTTGCCCTTGGGCGTGAGTTTGAAGTAATCGAAGTTGTCCCAGCAGTCGATGACCTGAAAGACGTCCTTCTCCGGGCACCACGCTTTGATTTTATTCTTCTCCAGCAGGCGGGTTCCGCGGCCGATCATTTGCCAAAACTTGGTGTAGGAGTAGACGGGCTTCGCAAAGACAAGGTTGACGATCTCGCGAACGTCAATGCCGGTATCAAGCATGTCCACGCTAATGGCGACACGGGGCATATCGCTGCGGGTGAACTGGTCGAGCAAGCCACCCTTTCCATAGACACGCGGGTCATCGGAGACCATGACCTTGGCGAGCTCGCCGTTGTATTCCGGGTAGAGGGAATCGAAAATACGCTCCATACGGCGGGCGTGGGCTATGGAGAGACAGAAAAAAATGGTTTTCCCGGGGAGAACGCCGTTGGGATCCTTGATGGATTCCTCCATGAACTCCTTCACAATAAGGGCGTTCGTGGCGTGGTTGGTGACGGTCTTTTCGAGGTCGGTGCCTTCGAATACGATTTCCTCGATGTCCTTGCCGTCCAAAATCAGCTTTTTCTGATCTTCGAGACTGATGGTGCGTTTGCTGATGCCTTCGTCCTGAAACTTGGTTTTTATTTTCAGGACACTGAAGTCGCATAGATAAGGCGGGACGTGATTGATGGCCTCGTCATAGGAGTAGGCAAAGCTAGGCAGTCCGTCCTCGCAATTGAAGACGGCAAACGTGTTGTGGTCGATAACGTCGCGCGGTGTGGCGGTGAGGCCGAGATTGATGGCGTGGAAGTAATCGAGGACTTCGCCATAGGTGTTGTAGATAGAGCGATGACTCTCATCGACGACAACGAGGTCGAAGAAATGAGGGGAAAGCGAATTGGCCTCGTCGCGAACGATGTTCAGCATCGTCGGATAGGTGGCGACGTAGATGCGGCGGTCTGTGGTGATGGTTTTTTCGCCGGGATCGGGCCATCGAGGCTCGTCAGGGATGTATTCCTTGAATGCGTCAAGCGCCTGTCCGCGCAGGGCGATCCGGTCTACGAGAAAAAGAACCCGCTGGACACAGCCTGCGCGCATAAGGGCATCGACAAGGGCGATACATGTGCGGGTTTTTCCGGTGCCAGTGGCCATTACAAGAAGGAACTGGCGGCGATTCTGGGCGATGCCTTCCATGACCGAACGAATGGCTTGAAGCTGGTAATCGCGCCCGGCGATGGCGGTGTTGATCAACTCGTCGGTGAGAGGCTTCTTATGCTTTCGGATGTAAAGAAGGCGCTCCAGATCTTGCCGCGTCGGGAAACCGTAGACCCGCTGCGGCGGGGCTTCGCCGATATTCCAGAAGAAGATTTCGTGGCCGTTGGAGTAGAAACAAAACGGCAGTTCGCCGCCTTGTTCAATCTGGATATGGAGACAGTATTGTTTGGCCTGCTCACGGCCGACGGAGGCATCCTTGCCAGAGCTTTTTGCCTCCACAACTGCCAAAGGCTTGCCGTTCTTACCAAGTAGAACGTAATCGCTAAACTCTCGTAAACCGTAATTCTCGGGTTCTTCACGTATGACGGAACCGGCTCCTTGCCCTAGGCTGGAAGGATTGGAGAAGAACTCCTCTATGACCTGAGTTCGGTCAAGAACGTCCCACCCCGCCTTTTTGAGGCGAAGATCAATGACTTCTTTTCTTGTGGCGGACTCAGAGGCCATGGCGTGGACTACACGGGTAAAAGGGGCTGAACTTGCTCTCATGCGGTTGCTAAGTCTTTTGAGACGATGTGATCCGGTTCATCACGCAGACAAGGAGCGTCATCACAACTGCTTAGCATCTCGGGTAATATAGACCAAACTTTGCGCTGGGGCAAGCGGTTATATACCATGACCCGCCAATAATCAGGATAGCCTATTCTGAAATGCGTCCCACAAACGTCCCGAGGATCGGATAGGGCATGGCGGCCTGGGGGATTTCGACCGGCTCGTAGGCGGGGTTTTCCGAGAGAAAACGCCAGAGGGAGGGGTGGGCGCGGTAGCGCTTGACGGCGTATTCGCCGGTGGCAGAGCCGTTCGTGAAGTCGGCGGCGATGACGATCTGGTTGTCTTGACGCGGGGTGCGGTGGTACTCGAAGATGAGCAAGTCGCCGATGTGGAACAGCGGCTCCATGGAATCGCCCGCCACGCGGATGACGAACCGGTTGGGCTTGCAGAGCTTCCCGGGCACCGCAACCCAGTCGAGGTCGTTGAGATCGTTCAAACGCCCGGTTTCGAAACCGTCGAAGAACGGTCCCGCGGCCAGACGGGCGACCAGAGGAAGACGGCCAGTGGGAATAAGAATGGGGATTTCAGGACGCGGCTCTCGAACCGTGGAGATCGACGGGACGAGACTCGCTTCGTTTGGCAAGTCGTGTTTTTTTCTGCGGCCCGGTCTCGTCCGGCCGCCTGCTTGCGGCGCTGCGGACCCCAAAACCTCGGCACCCGCCGCCTTCCGTGACGGTTCCCAGCGAGGCACGCCGCGCTGGATCGCAACCATCTCGGCGGCGTCGATGAGTGCGTTAAAGGCCGGCCGCTCCCAGTGCGTCTCCGGGGCGTTGCGTCCGAGCAAGGTGCGGCTGATCTCCAGGTCAAACCGACAGGTCTCGTGACGACGGATCTTTTGCCAACACTGGATGATCGCCGGTTCGGACGCCC
>JBIKUM010000424.1:0-4558 GCA_044347585.1 Terrimicrobiaceae bacterium | reverse complement strand
GGGTTTTTTTATTGGAGAACTGCTCCTAAAGAGCCACTCTGCGCCTTAGGTTTTAATGAAAAGATGATCGGGCGTCATCCTACTGAGATGGCGCTCGTACATCTGCATGTAGGCATTCTCCAAATGCCGTGTGAACAGCGCTGTGTTGTAAAGCGGCGCCCTCATTCGATCAGTCGCGATCTTTTCGTTGATCGCACCGAGCTTGGAACGATCGCTCGCCAATTCAATGGCCAAGCGCTCGTAATCCTCTGGGGTCGTCGCAATTAGCTCTGGCAGTTCCATCGCTCCGAGCAAACTGGCCGCCACCCGGCTCGCAAACGAATTTCCCATCAAGGTCAGCACCGGCAGCCCAGCCCACAAAGCATCGCTTGCTGTGGTGTGTGCGTTGTAGGGAAGCGTGTCTAGGAATAGGCCTGCCAGCCTTTGCCTAGCCAAGTGCTCGGGTAACGGCAGCCGCCCTCCAAAGATCAACCGCCCGGGATCCACCCCTCGGGCTGCGGCTTCTTTCTTCAGATTACGCGTCGCATGTGGGTTGTCCTCCAACAGCCAAAGGACACTGCCCTGCACAGCCTTCAAGATGCGCATCCAGCCATTGAAGGTGTGGGGCGTAATCTTGAAGTTGTTGTTGAAGCAGCAGAAGACAAACCCATCGGCCGGTAAGCCCAATTCAGATCGGGTGAAAGCGCGGTCAGAGATGACGCGCTTCGTGTCGTTTACCTGGTAGCTGTGTGGCAAATAGGCGATCTTTTCGCTGTAGTGAAGCCGGGCGCTCTCAGGGATCAGGGTTGCATCGGCAATCAGGTAATCGATGCAGTCTGCCCCCATCGTCCCCGGATAGCCCAGGTAATTGACCTGCACAGGCGCGCATCGATAGGAAAAGATGCCAGGGCGCGAGTCCTGCGTGTAGCCCTTGAGGTCAATGGCAATATCGATTTCCAGTTCTCGCGACATTCTCGCGATATCGATATCGCTCACGCCACGAACGTCGATGAACTTGTCAAAAGCGAGCGCGACCCGCTTGCGCATCGCATCTTGCGTATCCGGTCCAAAAGAAAATGCATACAGCTCGAAGCGATCCTTGTCATGCAATTCGAACAACTCCGCCATCAGGCAACAAGTCGCGTGGTCATGAAAGTCTGCCGAGTAATACCCAAGGCGGATTCGATCTTTCCGGGGTCTTGAGGCAATCGGTCCCAGCGTATCGCGCGCGGGGCAGCGGGAATGGGTCCACACCTCCGCTGCGATCCGTTGCAGGCGTGGAGCATCAAAAATGGTCGCCGCAACGAAAGAAGGAGCTGATTCCAGCCGGCTCTCCAGCGCAGCTTCCAAACGTTCCTTGTCTGTCTCGTAGCCATCCCAATCACAGACTTGATGACGGGTATGAATCAATGTTCCGAAAAGGAAGCTGAAGCCTGGCTTTATTGCGATTGCACGCTCATAGCTGTTCAACGCTTCGCCGAGTCGTTTCAGGTCCTTGAGTAAATTTCCACGGTTGGCATACGCCTCTGCGTAGTCCGGATTGATCGCAATTGCTCGATCAAACATGGCGAGTGCATCGTCCAGCCGAGCGAGTTCCTTGAACGCATTGCCAATACTTAGGTATGCGTTTGCGTAGTCGGGCTTTAGCTTGACCGCACACCCATAGCGCGCGAGTGCTTCATCCATTCGCTTGAGCTGTTGAAGCACATTGCCGCTATCACAAAAGGCCTCCGCATAATTCGGCTTGATCGCGATAGCGCAGTCATAGCTCGCAAGCGCATCGTCAAGCTGGTTCAGCGCGTGAAAAACAAGTCCGCGACTGAGGTAGGCCTCTGCGTAGTCTGGCCTCAGCTGAATCGCAAGCTCATAACTTGACAGCGCTTCGGTAAACCGCTGGCATTCGTGCAGCACAATGCCCCGATTGCAATAAGCCTCGGCGAGGCCTGGCCTGAGCTCAATCGCACGCTCATAGCTGGCCAAGGCCTCATCGAATCGCATCAGATTTTTCAGCGCATTCCCGCGATTGAAATGTGCATCGGCATAGTCGGGTTTAAGCGAAATCGCTCGGTCATAGCTGGCGATGGCTTCATTCAGGCGACTCAACTCCTGGAGCACATTGCCTCGGTTTGAGTAGGGCTCCGCCATATCAGGCATCAGGCGGATCGCTTTGTCATAGCTGGCGACTGCCTCGTCAAACCGTCCCAACTCCTTCAGTGCGGCGCCGAGGTTCGAGTGTGCAGCGGCCACGCCTGGATTGACCTTGATCGCTTTGCCTATCCACTGGATAGCCTGAGCAGGATTTTTAGACTGAGCGGCAAGCACGCCCAGCAAGTGGAGCGCATCAAAATGCCGAGGCTTCCTCTCGATCACTTGCTCATAGAAAGCACGTGCTTGATCGATCAGGCCTTGCTGATGTAGGGAAAATCCATGCGCGAATAGCGCATCGATCTTCGGCCGATGAAGTGTGCTTCCCTTCATGCCCAGCTCACTCAAGGTCGAACGAAAAGATGATCTGGCGCCAATCCATCGAGATGGCGCTCGTGTATCTGCGTGTAGGCCTTCTCCAAATTCCGGGTGAACAGCGCTGTGTTGTAAAGCGGCGCCCTCATTCGGTTAGTCGCGATCTTGTCTTTAATCGCACTGAGCTTGGAAGGATTGCTCCCCAAATCGATGGCCAAGCGCTCGTAATCCTCTGCGGTCGTCGCGATTAGCTCTGGAAGCTCCATCGCTCCGAGCAAACTAGCCGCCACACGGCCCGCAAAGGAATTTCCCATTAAGGTCAGCACCGGCAGGCCTGCCCACAGCGCATCGCTGGCGGTCGTGTGTGCGTTACAGGGAAGCGTGTCCAGAAACAGGTCTGCCAGCCTTTGCCTAGCCAAGTGTTCGGGCAGCGGCAGACGTCCCCCAAAGATCAACCGGCCGGGATCTACTCCGCGGACGGCAGCTTCTTTTTTTAGATTGCGCGTCGCATGCGGGTTGTCCTCCAGCAGCCAAAGGACACTACCTGCCACAGCCTTCAAGATGCGCATCCAGCGGTCGAAGGTTTGGGGTGTGATCTTGAAGTTGTTGTTGAAGCAGCAGAAGACAAACCCATCGGTCGGTAAGCCCAATTCGGATCGGGTGAATGCGCGGTCAGAGATCACCCGCTTCGTATCGTTTACCTGGTAGCTGTGAGGCAGATAGGCGATCTTTTCGCTGTAGTGGGGTCGGGCCCCCTCAGGGATAAGGGTTGCATCGGCAATCAGGTAATCGATGTAGTCTGCTCCCATCGTCCCCGGATAGCCCAGGTAATTGACCTGCACCGGCGCGCATCGATAGGAAAAGATACCGGGCCGCGAGTCCTGCGTGTAGCCCTTGAGGTCAATAGCGATATCGATACCCAGCTCGCGGGCCGTTTTGGCAGCCTGTAAGTCGCTGGCGTATCGGATATCAATGAAGTGGTCAAAGGCACGGGTGACCCTCTGTTGCATGCCGTCTTTCACATCCGGACCGAACGAGAACGCAAACAGTTCGAAGCGCTCCTGGTCATGCAGCTCGAACAATTCCGCCATCAGGTAGGTCGTGGCGTGGTCATAGAAATCAGCGGAGAAGTAGCCCAGACGGATCTTGCCTTGCCGCCGCACGCCGTTGATAGGGCCTAGCGCGTCCTGCGCGGGGCACTTGGAGGCCACCCACACTTGCGCAGCTTTTTTTTGCAATGAAGGTTCGTCAAAGGTAGTGCAAGCCAGAAACGGAGGGGAAGCTTTTTCCCCGCTTTGAATCCTGCCTTGCAGAAACTCATGGTTCGATTCGAAGCTGCCCCATTCGCACACATGGTGGTAGGCGTGAATCAGGATGCCAGGCAGGAATTCGCAGCCGGAATTGAGCTCAAAAGCGCGGGCGAAGCTTGTCATGGCCTCATCTCGGCGCTTAAGGTCATTGAGCGCATTCCCGCGGTTGTAGAAGGCATCTGCGTAATCGGGCTTGAGGGCAATCGCGAGGTCATAGCGGGCTAGGGCCTCGTTGGGCCGCCGCAACTCGCGCAAGGCGTTACCCAGGTTGGAATGCGCCTCGGCAGTGTCGGGGGCCAAGGCAATGGCCCGCTCGTAACTGGCTACAGCCTCATCCAGACGCTGCAGGGCCTTGAGTGATGCACCTAGATTCGAATGCGCCGGAGCAAAGTTTGGGTTGACCTCAATAGCCTTGGCGATCAGCTGAACTGCCAGCGACGGATTTTTCATTCGGGCGGCGATCAGACCGAGCAAATGCAAAGCGTCGAAATCGCGTGGATTTTTTTCCAGTACTCGCCGGTAAATGGCTCCAGCCTCCTCCAGCCGCCCCTGCTGGAGGAGGGCAAATCCTTGCATGACCAGTTGGGTGAGGTCGGGCGATGCGTGCGGCAAATGTTTACCGCCGGCGTGCATCTTCTGGACGGGACGGCGTGACGCGTGCGGCATGGTCAATGACCCAAGCAGGTTTCGCGCCAAGAGGAAATTGATCCCCCTAGATCCAAGCCCATGGGCATTCGGAAGTCATCCGCAATGTCGCAAAGGTACTTTTCAAGCGAAATCGAGAGATTACGAGAGAGGCAAAGAGCTAG
>JBIKUM010000228.1:0-4989 GCA_044347585.1 Terrimicrobiaceae bacterium | reverse complement strand
GTATTCTTAACAAACAACTTGCAAATTCCGGCATTGACTGTGGCCAAGCTTTACAAAAAGCGGTGGGAAATCGAATTATTTTTCAAATGGATCAAAGGCAACTTGGAAATCAAGCACTACTACGGAATGAGTGCCAACGCGGTGAAGACGCAAATCTGGATAGCGGTATCGCTCTATTTGATGGTGGCAATCCTTCACAAAAGCCTAAAACTGCCCGGAAGCCTTCGCAATACTTTGCAGATTTTGAGCGTTCACCCGTTTGAGAAAATGCCTTTAAATGAATTGCTTATGAATGCAGCCCTCAAAAACCCGAATAGTCAAAATATTAAACAACTGGAGCTGTTTGACTTATAACCGGACAGTAGTGAAAAGGACCATGAAACCAAACCTCACGCAGAGCCGCCGTGGCGAAGAGAAAGAAAGAAGGGGGCATGGTCGTCTCGACCGTGAAAGACACTCAACCGCGATTGCAGCGAAACCACATGATTCCATGGTAGGGTTGGCACGCCGTTGCCGACCCAAGCCTCAGGCGCGAACGCGCCGTTCACATGTTGGGCCAACTCCCCGCAGCGAATCCACTGGATGGTCAGCTTACTTTATTGGAAGCTTTCGCTCTCTGGTTTCTGATTCCATAGCGCTATGAAAGGCATATTCCATCCCGCTTTGCATAAGACTGTCGCGCGTTGTTCGTCGTGGGAGGATTTCGTCGGACGCCTCAGCCGGTTGTCCGAAAAGGAAAAGGGCGATGTGTTCGAGCATCTCGTTCGCGCCTACCTCCTGCTCGACCCGGAATACGCCACGAAGCTCCGCTCGGTTTGGCTTCTGAAGGATGTTCCGTCCGCACTTCGGAAAAAACTCCGCCTTCCTGCCGATGACCAAGGCATCGACCTCATCGCGGAAACCAACACCGGCGAGTATTGGGCCATTCAGTGTAAATACCGCGAGGACACAGTGCGCCCAGTCCCGTGGCGCGAAATTTCCACATTCACTGGCCTCGCGTTCGGTGTGTGCCGACACATTTCGTTCGGCCTCGTCTGTTCCACCACCGAGCGGATCACCCGCGTTCTCAAGGAACAAGACCGCATCGGCTTTTGTGCGTTGGATGTCTGGCAGGGGCTGGATGCCGAGTTTTTCTCCCGCTTGCGCCGATTCCTCGGCCGCAAACCCACCAAGCTCGTTCCGCTAAAACCTCGGCCTCATCAGAAATCCGCCATCACCGATGCGCGGGAGCATTTCGTCGCGAAGCGGCAGAAGCGCGGGAAACTCATCAGTCCCTGCGGATCTGGCAAAAGCCTCACGGCCTACTGGATCGCCCGCGACCTCGGGGCGAAGAAAATCCTGAGCATGGATAACCCCGCCATCTACGGCGATACCTTCCACCTCCTCAGCTTCAAGCGCGCGCTCGAGGCTACGCCGCCGATCCTCAGCGACTACCGCATCGTCACGATCCTCGTCTCGCGCGATGAGATCACCGACATGGTCCGGAAAAATGTCTTCCTGCGCCCGGACAAAAGCCGCTGGGACAAAGAGTTCGAAGCCGAAATGCTCGCCGCGCTCGTGGCCTTGCGCAAAGCGATGCGGAAATATCCGATTCGGCACGCCGTTTCCTTCCACAGCAGCATCCAGCGCGCGGAAATTTTCAAAGACCACAACGACGCCTACAACCGGTCCCTCGAAAGCCACGCGCCGGTCGAATCGTTCCATGTCTCGGGAAAAACTCCCACCGGCACGCGCGCTCGCATCGTCAGCGAATTCGCCGCCACCGAGCGCGCCCTCATCACCAACGCCCGCTGCCTCACCGAAGGCGTCGATGTGCCGGGCATCGATTGCGTGATGTTCGCCGACCCGCGCCGCAGCACCGTCGATATTGTGCAAGCCGTTGGCCGCGCCCTGCGACCCGCCAAGGGCAAAACGATGGGTTATGTGATCGTCCCGATCCTCCACGATGCCGAGGCCAAACCGGAGGACATCTTCGCCTCAGGGGAATTCCAGGAAATACTCACCACCCTCCGAGCCCTGGCCGCCAACGACGAGCGAATCATCGAATACTTCCGCAGCGTTTCGGAAGGCAAGCGCCGAAGCGGCGGCGGCAGCGTGGTCTTCGACATCGACGAAAAACTATCCAAGCGAATCAACCTTCAAGATTTCGCGCGGGAGATCGACCTCAAATGCTGGGACCGTCTGGCGAAATTGTCTTGGAGGCCGTTTGAGGAGGCGCGGGCATTCGTTCGCTCGCTAAATCTCAAATCTAGAACCGAATGGCAGAAATTCTGTAAAGGCCAGATGCCTGAAAAGGGGCCCCTGCCATCAAACATACCAAGCAAGCCAAATCGAACTTACGCAGAGTCTGGATGGAAAGGTATAGGCGACTGGCTTGGAACGGGCAGAGTTGCAAATTTTAATAAAACTTTCAGGCCGTTCTAGGAAGCTCGCGAAGTCGCCCGTTCGCTAAATTTTCATTTCCGAGCAGAATGGAGAAAGTTTTGTAAAGGCCAAATGCCCGAAATGGGGACTCTGCCTTCCGACATCCCAAATGCTCCCGAGATCGTTTATAAAAACAAAGGGTGGAAAGGTTACGGTGACTGGCTTGGAACTGGGGTAGTTGCGACCTTCCGCCGAGAATATCGCCCATTTCTATAAGCACGCGCCTTCGTTCACACGCTGAATCTCAAATCTACAAGTGAGTGGAGTCTATTCAGCAAAAGCCATATGCTTGGAAAGGAGGCATTACCTGCAGACATACCAGCTACCCCAAATAAAACCTACGCACAGTCTGGCTGGGCCGGCATGTCGGATTGGCTTGGTAATGGCAGAAAACCAAGAAAAAGTTCCCCTATTTAGGAGGGAGGCCATTTTTGACAAATTCTCACTTGGAAACGAACCTCAGCCACCTCAAACCATGAGAGAAAAAGCCACTGTCTATATTGAAACAACAATCCCGAGCTATCTTACCGCGCGCCCCTCGGGTGACCTCATCACCGCCGGAGAACAGGCCATTACACGCGAGTGGTGGGAACAACGCCGGGCGGTTTATCGACTGTTTATCTCAGAAGCTGTCGTGGAGGAAGCATGGCGGGGAGATGTCGACGCTTCACGCCGGAGGTTGGAAGCGATCAGCGGACATCATGTTTGTGAACCCGAGCACATGGGAGAATCTACGCGGCGAGTCGGAGGCAAAGACGAGTCGGCGGGTGGTGGTGCGTGTGCCTTCGCCTGCACACATGGTCGCTCTCAAACTCCATGCCGCCTCAAGCCCTCAGCGTCCCGACCCGGAGAAGGATTGGGGCGATATTTTTCAACTCGTGAAAAGGCATCGGCTCGATCCGGATGAGGAGGCTTTCGCTGGACTTGTGAAACGCTATGGCGGGGAAGCGGCGCTTGAGAGATTGAAAAAATGGAGATCAAACTTACCATGAGGAGTATGGAAATGAACTCATCCCATTTTTTTGAGCTTCCAGTTTTTACGGTGCCGCAGCAAGAGCCGGAATTGATGGGCTATGAAAAAGCCCTTACAGAATTCGAAGAGATCATTAAGGATTTTCGCCTCCTCGAGAGGCCTAGGCCAGCCGAGAATCTACCCGAGTTCAAGATGTGATCGGGTAAAAAATGGATCCAGAAGAATCAACCACAATCTGGTGCCGGGGCAGGGATGAGGCAGAGGAGCCGGAGGCCTACCTCTTCAGCGTGCGTGAGACGAAAGACATTCTGGCGGCGAAGCGCGAGGCGAGGAAGACTGGGAGGGTAAGCGGACCTTTCACCACGGCGGAGTCCTTGATCGCCCACCTGCGCCAATCCAAGCCATGACGCTGCGGACGACGAACCGCTTTGATAAGGTCTTTGCCCGGCTAATCTCGCGCCATCAGCGCTGGTTACGATCTGCGCGTTGTCTATGAGGAGTAGGTGGGCCATGCCACAGCTCCCGCCAGAAGCAACGTAGAGAAATTCCTTTCGCCCCCTACCAAAAGTCAACCAGCTTGTGATCAGAACTCCGAGCGTCCTATGAAGCCGCTGACCCGAGTCCAACAAGAAGCCATCAAGTTAAGAAAAATCCGTCTTAACCAGCCCCCCATGACCTGCGAGCAAGCGATGAAGAAGTTTGAGGAGCATCGTAAAGCAGCACAAGAATCAGGCGCGCGTTTTCACGAATGGTCAAAGGGGTCGGGCATTAATTCTTGATATTTAATCAAGCTAATCAAGCATTTGAATCAGGCAAAAGCACGAATTGGCCCCGCATTTTGACGCACTGGGTTTGGCGGAGTTGCCGTAGAGTCATCGCTGAGAGTTGCTGATGCCGACGAGGGCGTCAGCGTTCCGGTCGAGAAGCTTTCTCCGTGTCTTTGTGTCTCCGTGAGAGGCCTTCGCCGGATCAACTCTTGGTTTTCCCTAAAAATCGAGTTCAAGAAAGGCCGGGGGGTGAAGTCCGCCTTCGTGATCTCTCACGATACCCGTAGCAGCCCCAGGCGCCAACTTTTGCGGGGTCTCACTGGGACTCCTGCGAACCGAAGGGCCGCTTGAAACTTGAGCCGACACGGCGGTCAGTCCTCAAAGTTTTCGAGTTGGAGCTTTGTGTTTTTTCTGGGGATTCATCGTTGCTGCCTGCGCGAGGAGGCAGTATGAGAGGTGTTTGGATAAATGACTGATATCCTTCATTCCATCGCGGTCGCGTTTGTTGCAATGTTTCCGATGATCAATCCCATCGGTCACGCGCCAATGTTTTATGGGATGACCTCCGACGACACGCCAGCTCGTCGGAGAGTGATGTCGGGAATGATCGGCCTGTATGTTTTTTTGATTCTGACCGTCTCACTGCTTTTCGGGAATCTTCTGCTGAGTTTTTTTGGTGTAACGATTGATGACCTGCGGATCGCGGGCGGACTTCTTGTGGCGCATTCCGGCTGGGCGATGTTGGGCAATCAAAGTCGCGTGACTCCGCACGAACACGCCGCTGCCGAAGAGAAGGAGGATATTTCGCTCACTCCGATGGCGATG
>JBIKUM010000227.1:0-4999 GCA_044347585.1 Terrimicrobiaceae bacterium | reverse complement strand
CGCTGAACACGCTCGTCGGCGCGATCCCCGGAGCCCTCCCGCCGCTCATCGGCTGGGTCGCCGCGCGTGGAAACTACAATATCGAAGGCTGCCTCCTCTTCGCCACGCTCTGGTTCTGGCAGATGCCCCATTTCCTGGCCATCGCCTGGATGTATAAGGACGACTACGCCGATGGCGGGTTCGTGATGCTCACCGCAAACGACCCCGAAGGCCGTATGACCTCCCGGCAGGCTCTTCTTTACACACTCTTTCTTGTGCCAGTGACTTTGCTGCCTTCGATGCTCGGCTTCAATTCGACGGTTTACTTTCTCGGCGCTCTGGCTCTCGGGCTGGCCTTCACCGCCTTCGCTGTGCGCTTCATTACTCAGCGGTCGCGCAACGCGGCGCGGAATCTTTTCTTCGCCTCCATCATCTACCTGCCGCTCCTCTTGGGCCTCCTCGTTGCAACAAAGAGATGAAAAAACCAACCTCTCGCAACGCGATCGTCATGGCCCTCCTTTGGCTTTTTGCTATTTCCCTCTGCGCCCTGGTTCTGATACTCATGAACCTTCGCGGTCCAATGATCAGTCCGTGATCCCTTTTTAAAAAACCAACCAACCATGTCCACAGCAGCCCTTACACACGATTCCCACGAGCATCACGGCGCACCGCCAGCCACAGCCAAATTCGGCATGATCATGTTCCTGATATCCGAGGGCATGCTCTTCGCCGGACTTCTCGGCGGTTACTTCGTCCTCCGCTGGGCGGAAAACGGTTTCCCCTGGCAGGCAAACCACGCATGGCCCCCGAGCA
The DNA here is from genome assembly GCA_044347585.1 of Terrimicrobiaceae bacterium. Taxonomy (GTDB): domain Bacteria; phylum Verrucomicrobiota; class Verrucomicrobiia; order Chthoniobacterales; family Terrimicrobiaceae; genus UBA967. The sequence continues at coordinate 4,207 of JBIKUM010000227.1, read as the reverse complement.
AGGATTTAGCCCACCTCCCGGTTTTCCTCACCACAATCAATACCGTTTTCCTGATCGCGAGCAGTTGCACATTCCACATGGCGGAGGTTGCGGTTCAGAAGGCGAAATCCGGCCTTGGCTGGCTTTTTGTGACGATCGCGCTTGGTTCCATCTTCGTTGGCGTGCAGTGCTACGAATGGTGGCATCTCCACCACGAAGGTCTGTGGTTCAACACCGGCGGCGTTTATGGCTCGAGCTTTTTTGTGATCACCGGATTCCACGGCCTCCATGTCGTCATCGGCGTTCTGCTCATCGTCTGGTGCTTCCTCCGCCAACTCTTCACCCGCTGCTTCACGCCAACCCATCACATCGCTCTGAACAATGTCGCCCTCTACTGGCACTTTGTGGATGTCGTGTGGTTGTTCGTTTTGGCGCTGCTCTATTATGTCTGAAATCCCCGCGCGGCCAGGCATACCGCGCATCGGCTGGGTCGTGGCATTTCTCGCAGCGGCGGGCCTCATTGGTCTCGCCTATGTGAGCCTCAAATCCACACGCCCGCCCGCACTCCCCTCGAACCTTGAGAAAATCTCTCAAGTTCCGGCGTTCCAACTCACCGACCAAACTGGAAAATCCATCACCCTCGAGGATCTCAAGGGAAAAATCTGGGCCGCAAATTTCATCTTCACCCGCTGCAAAGGCCCCTGCCCGATCACCGTGCTCCGGATGCAGGACCTCAATACCAAGCTCAAAAAAGTGCGCGGCAATGTGGAACTCGTCACCTTCACCGTCGATCCAGAATACGACACGCCTGAGATCCTCAAAGCCTTCAGCGAGCCTCTGGGCGCGGACCCCGCCTCCTGGAAATTCCTAACCGGCACCCCCGACGCCATCCAAAAAATCGTTGTCACGGGACTCCTGCAACCCCTCGCCAAGGAACCCGATGGCACGCCCGCCCACTCCAGTCGCATCGTGCTTGTCGATGGCAAAGGCTGGCTGCGCGGATACCACGACGGCCTCGATCCCGAAGCCGTTCAAAAGCTCATGGTGGACATCGGCGAACTCCTGCGCGAAAAACCTTCGACCACGCAAACCCGCAACGAGTGAACTCAGCCTGCCGAAACAAAAATATCTCCAAACTTCCCTGACCGCCGGTTCGTAGAAACTCCAAACGCTTCTTAAAAATGAAACACCTCACCTCTCTGATCGTTTTCTTTTTTCTCACCCGCCTCCCCGAAGCCGCCGCGTGTGTTGGTTGCCGGCAACCCGGTGCTGGCGGCCCCGATGAACCCCAAACCGTCACCGCAGGCATCGCCCTCTCTTGGGGAGTCGTCGGCATGCTTGCCATCGTCGGCCTTATCGTCGCTGGACTCACCTATTACATCGCCGACACCTGCCGCAAGCTCGACCGCAGCAACAAGGTCCCATGAGCGTTTCTGACCTTCCGGCGCTCAATGCCGGCCTCAATACCATTTCCACCCTCCTCCTCGCCGCCGGGTTCCTCTTCATCAAAACCGAGCGCAAAATCGCTCACCGGAACTGCATGGTCGGCGCTTTCTGCGTCTCCTGCGTCTTCCTCATCACCTATGTGCTGCACAAGATTCTGGTCCAAGGTGTCCACACCCCCTTCGGCGGCGAAGGCTTCTGGAAGCCCCTCTACTACGGAATGCTCATCTCCCACATCATTTTGGCCATCGTCATCGTCCCCCTCATTTTAGTGACCATGACGCACGCCATCAAAGGCCGCTTCGAAAAACACCGCGCCTGGGCCCGATGGACATTCCCCCTCTGGTTCTATGTCTCCGTCACCGGCGTCCTCATCTACTTCATGCTCTACCAGTGGTTCCCCAAAGTCGCCTGATGCCGCTAAAGAACGCCCCATTTTCCTATAAAAATCAAATCCGACACCAGACCTCACCAAATCTCACTCCAGAAATTCTGTAAATTCTGTCTAAAAAACCACCCGCTTTGAGCACCGAATCCACTACCGCTACTCCCCGCCGTCCAATGGGCCTTGAGCACCCCGCCGTCCTCGACGCCTTCGCCCACGACAAACGCCGCGACACGCTCGTGCTCGCGATGTATGAGACGCGCCCCTGGACCGGCGACGAAGCGCACATCCTCCAGCTTCAGGAAAAACTCAACGCCTACGCCTCCTTCATCCTCGACGGCGAAATGGCCGAGGCATTCCCCCAATTCGTCGGCAAGCCCGTCGAAGTCCAACTCCGCACCCGCCACCAACCCGACCCCCTCACGCTCGGCTTCCTCAACCAAGCCAAAGACCAACTCTCCCTCCAACAAATCACCATCGAAACCATCCGCATCGACTCAGCGGAGGAATTCGAACCCGCCCCCGCCGCCGCCAACCACTCCTGCGGTTGTGGCCACGGCGGCTGCGGATCCTGATCGCCCGACATCAAGTTACATTCATAAACTTCACCAAATCAAGAGGTATTTATATTATCAAGTTGCCCCAATAAACAAAAAGTTAAGTGTCCACTTTTTTCGTGACTTAACTGATAGGCAAGAAATTTGTGTGACCAAACAACGTTCGGCATCAAATATATCGTCCTCTGCCACAATCACCACTCAACTATGATCCTCGACAAACCGCAGTCAGAATACGATCAAAGTTACAACGGACAACTTCTCAACGGCAAATGGCCAAGACCCGGTTCAAGACTCCGCTACATGGGCACCCACGTTTTCTGGTTCACAAATATTGTTGAGGACGCTGAAAAGAATCTCGTAATTAGCAACATTTATACTCTGGCAAAAATCAGCCTTGCATCGAGTTGGGCAGCGGTGAGCCTTCAAGAATCAGGAGAGATTGTCTACTCGTTAAGCTTTTTTGAAATAGTAGAAAAGGTAACTCCCTGAGAATAGACAATGAAATCAGCCAGACCGATGCACTTAACTCCCATGCCTCCGGCACTTTTGGCACGTCGCCTGCGGCGCAGGCTTTGCTGCCAAAAGCAAGTGGGAGCAAGTGATCGGGGACGTTGGTCCAGAGAATGAAGATAACCTCGTCATCCACGGTTTCCGAGCTTCTCTACTGGAGCTATGCCAATCTCGCGATGGCGGAGAAAGCCGTCCATGATCGAGACCAGAAGTATTCGCGGCTTCATTTTATGATTCGAGCTCGCCTTTTGAACGGCCTCACCAAAGGAACAATGTCACCGAGGTCGCTCATGTTGGACCAGCGGATACGGATGAAGTTGCCGCAAGAGTGTGTCTATTGCGGGAGCATCGCTAGTCTCGCAATCGATCATATTATTCCCACCAATCGAGGAGGGGCGGATACCGGAGATAATGCCATTTGGGCGTGTCGTCGATGCAATTCATCGAAGTCGGACCGGGACTTGTTTGCATGGTGGTTCAATTACCGACAGGATTTTCCGCCTCTTTTTGTCGTTCGGATTTACCTGAAGCAGGCCATTGAGTATTTTTCGTCTCGCAGTCTTATGGATTGCCCGATCAACGAGGTTGAGGCGCATCCATTTTCCCTTGAGACTATACCGATGACATTCCCACCACCTGGATCACTGTCGTTCTCTCCATTCCACGCTCGGAAGGAATCGAAGAAGGACCAACAAGACGCGGTATGAACCGAGGAGATCGGTTACAATTAAAGGGGCCAGGAATTAATTATTGAAATTATTTTTTTTCATGACACCATTTCTTTATTTTTTAGCTATTTAAAAAAATATTTGATATTATTAGAATGCAAGTATGTGAATAATGAATTCCTGACCCATTTTCCCTTTTTAACGTTAGCCTAAGAATAATCCGCCTGATTCAGACCCTACCGCAATTTCAGTATGAGCGAACAATCCAATTCTGAGCGACCTCCATCCGTAGTTACTGGCGTGACATGGTATTCGCCGGATGAGTGGAGCATCATTCCAGATCATGTGGCAGATCCCGAGACATTTGACTACCCCTATCAAGAATGGTTGAATAACGCAGAGAAAACCGTAGAGCGGCTTCAAGATGCAAAAACTCGAGTTTATCGCATTCCTTTTCGCATTGATGATTTCCTTGTTTGGTGTCACCAGAAGAACAAACAACCCAATTCAGAAGCAAGGTCAGAATATACCCACGCTGAAACTAAAAGAATACATGGCTAATGAGCCGATGGACCTAATCCCTATGCCTGCTGCACTTCTGGCATTTTGAGGTGGCCCCGATTTTCAGACCACTGGCCGGTTAAAATAAGCGATGGTTGTAG
>JBIKUM010000226.1:0-5002 GCA_044347585.1 Terrimicrobiaceae bacterium | reverse complement strand
CCATTGAGCATGAGAACCTGATGGGCTTCGGCGACGCCGAGTTCCCAAGGTCCACCGGCATGCTTGATCGAGCTGAGCGGGGAGGCTCCTGTGCCGCCTTCATGTCCACTGACGAGAATGATGTCTGCATGGGCCTTGGCCACGCCTGCGGCGATAGTTCCGACGCCTGCGGTGGAGACGAGCTTCACGCAAATGCGGGCGCGGGGGTTCACCTGCTTTAGATCGTAGATGAGCTGGGCCAGATCTTCGATCGAGTAGATATCATGGTGCGGCGGTGGCGAAATGAGGGTCACGCCCTCCACCGAGTGGCGCAGCTTGGCGATGTAGGCGCTGACCTTGTGACCGGGCAGCTGGCCGCCTTCGCCGGGTTTTGCGCCCTGGGCCATCTTGATTTCGATTTCCTTGGCGCTGGCCAAATAGGCTGCCGACACGCCGAAACGGCCGGATGCGATCTGCTTGATGGCGCTGTTCGCCCAATCACCGTTATCGCGGCGTTTGAAGCGGGCGGGGTCTTCGCCACCTTCGCCGCTGTTCGACTTGCCGCCGATGCGGTTCATGGCGATGGCCAGGCACTCGTGGGCTTCGGGGCTCAGGGCTCCGAGCGACATGCCGGCTGTGGTGAAGCGTTTGCGGATGTCTTCAATCGGCTCCACCTCATCGATCGAGATCGGACCTTCGGTCGTGGGCAGGATTTCGAGAAGATTGCGGAGTGCGACCGGCGTGTTTGCCAGCACCGAGTCGACATATTTTTTATAATCCTCCGCCTTGCCGGCTTTGTCGGCACCCTTGATGCCCACATAGGCGTGGAAGCTTTGGAGGACAGGTGGAGTCACGGCATGCATCTCGCCGCCGCGACGGAAGCGGTAGTAACCGGGGTCGCTGAGTTTGCCGGCTTCGATCGGCACGGCTTCCGAATAGGCCATGGCGTGGCGGGTCAGGGACTCGATGGCGATTTCCTTGAAGCCGATACCTTCAATCTGGGAGGCCGTGCCCTTGAAGCATTCCTCGATGAGTTTGGATGAAATGCCGATGGCTTCGAAGATTTGCGCGCCACGGTAGCTGTTGACCACCGAAATGCCCATTTTAGACATGATCTTGAGGATGCCAGCTTCGATGGCTTTGCGGTAGTTGATGGCCGACTTGGCGAAATCGCCGTTCGCACCGTCGCGCTCGAGAAGTTCACGAATGGTCTCGAAGGCGAGGTAGGGATTCACTGCCGCAGCGCCGAAGCCGATGAGGCAGGCGATCTGGTGCACATCGCGGGCTTCGCCGGTTTGGCAAACCAAGCTGGCGCGCATGCGTTTTCCGACGCGGATCAGGTGGTGATGCACCGCTCCCACGGCGAGGAGCATCGGAACGGGGACTTTCCCGTGGTCGACTCCGGAGTCCGACAGAATGAGAATGCGTGTGTCGGCATCAATCGCCGCCTCGGCATCGGCGCAGATGCGCTTGATGGCTGGCTCAAGGCCGTCTTCGCCCTCGGAGGCATTCCAGAGTGTCGAAACTGTGGTGGACTTGTGTTCATTGCCTACAGCTTGAATCGCGGCCAGTTCCTCATTGAGAAGCGCAGGCGACTCCAGACTCACGAGGCGGGCATGCTCGGGCGTTTCAGCGAGCATGTTTTTGCGCCAGCCGAGCACGGTATTCAGGCTCATCACGAGCTTCTCGCGGATCGGATCGATCGGCGGGTTGGTGACCTGTGCGAAGAGTTGCTTGAAGTAGGTGTAGAGCAGGCGTGGCTTTGCGGACAGGACCGCGAGCGGTGTGTCATCCCCCATCGAGCCCACGGCCTCGGCGCCGTCTTTGAGCATGGGTTTGATGATCATGTCCACTTCTTCGGATGAATACCCGAATGCAACCTGGCGCTGGGTGAGCGTGAGGATGTCGAGTTCGCCGGCGGGGGCGGTGACCTGCTTTTCGGTCAGCTGAGGCAGGTTGCTGAGGTTGTTTTTCAGCCATTCGCCATACGGTTGGCGGGCTGCAAGGCTGGCCTTGATGTCGGCATCGCGGAGGAGTTTTCCGGCGGCCGTGTCGATGGCGATCATCTCGCCTGGAGCGAGACGGCCTTTTTCAACGATCTTGAGCTGATCGAGTTGGGAACCGCCGACCTCGGAGGCCATGACGAACATGCCGTCCTCGGTAATGTTGTAGCGCGCAGGCCGGAGTCCGTTGCGGTCGAGGCATGCTCCAGCGATGACGCCATCGGTGAAGGTGAGTGCGGCCGGTCCATCCCACGGCTCGGAGAAGCAACGGTGGTAGTTGTAGAAATCCTTGAGTTCCTGCGAAAGGTTCGGGTCCGTGCGGTAGGACGGAGGCACGAGCATCGTCACGGCGTGCAGGATGCTGCGGCCGCTCATGGTGAGAACCTCCAGCGCATTGTCGAGGCTGGCGGAGTCGGAGCCGCCGGGTTGGATGATTGGTTTGAGGAGGTCGATATCGGCGCCCCAGAAGTCGGCTTTCAGCTCGGCCTCGCGGGCATGCATCCAATTCCGGTTGCCACGGATCGTGTTGATCTCGCCATTATGCGCGAGCATGCGGAACGGATGGGCCAGCGGCCAGGTCGGGAAGGTGTTTGTGCTGTAGCGCTGGTGGAAGAGCGCGATGGCCGTCTCGTAGTCGGGATTCGCGAGGTCGGGGTAGAACTTTTCCAGAGAAGCCGAAACGAGGAGGCCCTTGTAAACAATCGTGCGGTGCGAGAACGAAGGGATGTAGAAATCCTTGATCTTGTCGGCAGCGGCGCGGTCTTCGATTTCGTTGCGGGCGAGGAAAAGGCGGCGCTCGTAGTCGTCATCGGACATCCCGGCAGGGCGGCCGACGAGAACCTGCTCGATGAGCGGCATGGTGGACTGGGCTTTCTCGCCGAGCACATGGTCGTTGATCGGGACCACGCGCCATCCGAACACGAAGAGTTCGCGTTTTTTCAGAACTTCTTCGGTGATCGCGCGGGCGCGGGCGGTCTCGTATTCGTTGTGCGCGGGCAGGAACATGACGCCCACGCCGAGGTCGCTGGGATTGTAGAGTGTGTGGCCAAGTTTCTCCACTTCGGGCGTGAAGATTTTGTAGGGAATCTGTGTGGTGATGCCCGCTCCATCGCCGGTCTTCGCATCCGCATCCAGCGCACCACGGTGCATGAGGCTGCAGATGGAGAGCAGGGCGGTCTCGAGAATGGCATTCGAGCGTTCGCCACTGATCTGGGCCACGAGTCCGACGCCGCAGGCGTCATGCTCGAGGTCGGGATTGTAGAGTCCGTTCGAATCGCGGGATGGCAGAGCTTGGTTCATGGTCAAAAAAAATAACGAGCCAGCAAGAATCGCTCCACAATTTAGAATGTGGAGAATTTTTTTGAAAAAAATTGACGGTCAATCCAAGCGGTTCGCCGGATTTTTCATTTGGTGGAGTCTGGCGGATTTGGTGGTCAATTCTCTCTCAACGGGCGTGGCGGCGGATAGCCTCCTCTTTGAGAATGCCGATGTAGGGCAGGTTCCGGTATTGCTCGTTGTAGTCGAGTCCGTAGCCGACCACGAATTCGTCGGGAATCTCAAAGCCGACATAATCAGCCACGGTGGCTGCCTCGCGCTGTAGTTTTTTGCGCAGCAGCACGCAGGAACGGATGCTGGCCGCGCCGGATTCCGCCGCGAGACGGTCTTTGATGGCGCGCAGAGTCAGGCCACTATCAAGGATGTCGTCGAGGATCAAAACATGCCTTCCGGTGACATCGGCGATGGAGTTTTGCCGGAATTCAATGCGGCCCTTGGATTTCGTGCCGTGGTAGCTGGAGACGCTCCACGAGTCGATTTGGAGAGGCAGGGGAATGCGCCGCAGCAGGTCGGCCATGAAAATGAAGCTGCCATTCAGGATCGAGACCACGGTCAGTTCCTTGCCCTCGTAGTCCTTGGCGATGGTATGGGCCATCTCGTCGAGGCGGCTGAGGATGGTTGTCTCGTGATACAGAATCCGGTCGATGTCGCCTTGCATGCGGGGGATTCCTAGCCACCGCGCTGCCGCAGGCAAGCTATTCGAGCACGCCGAGCGAGCGCAGGTTGCCGTTTTCGAGGGCGAAAATCTCGCGGCTCACGGGGTGGTTGGAGGTGAGGTAGGCATCGATGATTCTCTCGGACAAGCGGAGGTGAATATTGTCCTGCTTGGAAAAAACCAGCACCTGATTACGCGTTGGCATGGCCACGAGCAGGTCGGGGCCGATTGTTTTTTCAAAGGCCGCAGCAAACTCCGGCGCGAGCACGCAGGAGGCGGTGAGGGGATCATCCGACTCGATGGCGGCGTATTGGATTACCTGCTTTTTATTTCGCACAAAGGTGGGCTTCATCCGCTTGAAAACCTCCGAAGCCGTCTGCAAGGCCTGCTCCTGGATCATGGGATAGGTCATGTGGACGGATTTTTTCTCCTCGCGGGTGAGCGGTTGGATTTCTCCATTCGCGATGCGGGCGATGGCCAACACGGTTCGCTGCGAGTCCTGAATCGGGCGACGCATTTTGTGATCCATGAACGATGGCTCCACGAGGAGGGCCCATTGGTCGGCGCGGAGGGTTGCGGTGGAAGCCGCCGCAAAAAGAAAAACCAAGATCGCCCTTTCGAGTGTGGTGCGGGCTCTGGTAGTAATGGCAGGCATCATGATTGCGTTTTTAGAAGGAACACTCGCCGAGTCTCTCCCCACACAGATCGTCGTCAATGTCCATGGTGTCGGGTATCAAGTGATGATTCCTATATCAAGTTTCGAGCGGTTGCCGCAGCCTGGCTCGGCCGTGAAAATCCTCACGCATCTCGCCGTCCGCGAGGATGCACATGTGCTCTATGGATTTTGCACCGCCGGTGAGCGCGATCTCTTTCGTCTGCTTCTTAATCATGTCACTGGCGTCGGCCCGAAGATCGCGCTCGCGGTGCTCAGCGGTCTCTCGGTGGAAATGTTTAAATCCGCCGTCGTGGCGGGGGATACCGGAACGATCTCGAAGATCAGCGGGGTGGGCAAAAAAACAGCCGAGCGAAT
>JBIKUM010000225.1:0-5003 GCA_044347585.1 Terrimicrobiaceae bacterium | reverse complement strand
TGATCGAATTGTGCTCGAGCTGAAAGATAAGGTCGGCGTCGCCGCAGAGTGGGAGGCATCCAGCGCGAAGAACGCCCCGAGCCAGGAGGATGTCCGCTTGCATGATGCCGTGCTGGCTTTGATTTCCCTTGGCTACAAACAGGTCGAAGCCCACAAGGCGATTCGCGCTGTGATGAAGACGGGTGATGAAATGCCGACCTCTGAGGAGTTGATCCGCCAGGCGCTGAAAATCCTCTCATGAGTCCGCTCGAATCGGCCCGTGCCGTCCGCGCCGCCATGCCCGAGGGCGGTCTCTTTCATGAAAAGGAATGGCGCATCGCACCGGCCCCATTTTCTCTGCCGGATGGACTCGTGCCGGAACTCGAAAAGCTCGGCTACCGGCTCATGCTTTTCCTGCGAGCCTGCGACCAGCTTTACCGCCAGAGCGTGAAAGGCCGTCAGCCCTCTTGGGTGGCCGATCTCCTCGATGCGGGCAAGCCGCCGGAACTCGTGGCCTTCCAACGCGAATGTGGGCTCGCGGGCGACATTCCCCGCGTCATTCGGCCCGACTTGGTTCTCACGGAGGAAGGCTTCACCATCGCCGAGATCGATAGTGTTCCCGGCGGAATCGGTCTCACAGCTTGGCTCAACAAAACCTACGCCGGGCTGGGATTTGATGTTCTGGGCGGTGCGGATGGCATGCTGCGCGGATTCTCGGACATCCTACCCGGGGGTGACATCGTGGTCTCGGAGGAGGCGGCGACCTACAGGCCGGAAATGGAATGGCTCGCCGGCGAGTTGAATGCGACCTCGCCGCAGTGGCGGGTTGTGGATGGCTCAGCGAGGGATGACTGGCAGCAGCGGATTTATCGTTTTTTCGAACTGTTCGATTTGGCCAATGTGCCTGCGTCATTGGGAATCATGGCCGGCGTTCGTGCCCGCTCGATCCAAGTCACTCCGCCGTTCAAGCCTGCATTGGAAGAGAAGCTGTGGTTCGCCTTGTTTTGGATGAAGCCGCTTGAGGACTTCTGGCGCCGTGAACTCAGCGAGCGCGCTTTTTTAGCACTGCAAAAAGTGATCCCCTACACATGGCTGCTCGATCCGGAGCCGCTGCCGCGTCACGCGGTTCTTCCGAGGCTCGAGGCGCATTCGTGGGATGAGGTCGCTAAGTTCAGCCAGAAGCGCCGGAATTTTATTTTGAAGGTGAGCGGATTTTCCGAACGGGCTTGGGGGTCGCGCGGGGTGGTTGTGGCAAGCGATCTTCCTCAGAAGGAATGGCAGACCGAGTTGGAATCCGCCTTGGCGGATTTTCCCTCGCAGCCTCACATCCTGCAGGTTTTCCATACGGGGAGGCTCTTCGATGCCGAATACTGGCTTCCTGAAAACGCTGGCTTGCAGAAGATGCGCGGACGGGTGCGCCTCTGTCCGTATTTCTTCGTTGGCGAAAAAACGACGCAACTCGGCGGCGCATTGGCCACCATCTGCCCCGATGACAAAAAGCTCCTGCACGGAATGCGCGACGCCATTTTGGCTCCTGTCGCGTGAGCAGCCTCAGGGCTTCAGTCGGCGTGACAGATCGCGAAGAGCGCGGGCGAGCAAGGGATCGCTGATTCTCAACAGGGCGCGGTAAACCGGCAGCACAACGCGGCGGCGGACGAACCGCTCGGGCCAGTGTGGCAGCAGGGTCGCGACACGAAGCGGGAAGAGTTGCAGCGTGCGGCCATCCTCCGTGGGGCACTGTGTGCGGTAACCGCGATCAATCGTTCCGATGGCACCCGCCTCTTCGGCCGCCTCCATGAGGGCGACCTCCTCGAGTGACATTCCGGATTCCAGATGTCCCTTGGGAATCAGCCAGCGGGCGCCGGAGGAGCTGGTGATGAGCACAATGTGGAGCACGCCTTTTTTAAAAAGAAATGGGACCGCGCCGGCTTGGACATCCGGGTTGCCTGATGTCGGAACCCCGTGCAGGGCGATCTGGCGGAGGGAGTCGGCGGCCGAAAGTTCTCGTCCGAGGAACGAGGGTTTGCGGAAACTCCGTGCGTCAGCGGCGGTGCCGAAGCGGATGCGCGCTGTGACAAGCGGCGCGTGGGTGTCCTGAAAGACATCGATTTCGATATTGGACGAGCCGTGGGGGAGTTGCTGGCGGATTACCTCGACGCGGTGCGTTTCCGCTTCTTTCCACAGCTGCTCGAAGGCCGCCTGCGGGACGGGGACGGCTTCAGGGAGGCTGCCGTTTTCCGGGTGGTTCAGCACCGAGACGCCGCACTGGCGGCCAGTTTGCACGATCCACACCTCCCGCGTTCGCTCTTGGGAAAGGCATCCCATTCTCACACGGCACGAGGGGAGCGCCTTGAGCGAGGGGAGTGGGCCCTCGACGAGAAAAAAGCGTTCCGATTTGCGTGCTGTCATGGTCAGGAATTGGGCGTTCAAATGATGGCTGGGCGGACGGGAGTCAAGTCCGCCCTTGCTCTATTTTTCCCCTTTCGGCGCGAGGGATGCCGCCCGGCGGGCATTGGCACCGCGCGAGAAGGCTTCGAGCGAAGCGCAGAGCTTTTCGCGGAGCGCGGCATGTTCGTGGTGGAGGCTGCCGATGAGTCCTCCGAGGGAGAGGGCCAGGCGGGTGTCGCCGGATTCCAAATGCCGCCCGGCGTGTTGTAGGAGGTAATCCTGCTGCAGCGATGTGTCGTTGTAGCGGCCGAGACGGTTTTGGAGTTTCGACAACCCGGAGGCGAGGAGATCCACCGAGTCTGGCGCGAAGAGTTGGCCGAAACACTCCAGCAGGTAGCGCATTTTTTTGCAGTCGATGCGAATCGAGTGGATCGTCGAGTCCGGAGTTTCGGAAGTGATCGATTTGCTGGTTTTGCGAATGCGGCGGAAGCGTTTGTAAATCCGCTCGCCAGCGACCTCCAGAATTGGACGCGCGGAGTTCGGGGACGGTTCGATCGAATGCGAGGAGGCCCACGCATCCTGGAGGGTCGCGATTTGGTTTTTGTAGGAGGCGGAACTCAAGAAATCGGCAACCTGCGCGGCCTCGACCTCGCGCTCGGTCCTGAGTGCGTTGAAGAAGGATTCCAGACCCCCGCGAAGCTCCTCGGGGAGCATGTTTTCAAGACGACGGCGCGAGAGGAGGTAAACATCGAAATCGCGCAGGGCATTGGTTCTGCGGCAGAGGTCGCCGATTTGTTTCTTCCATGCTTCGGTGAGGTGCTCGGGGAAAACGCCTTTCATCTGACCTGTCACCGAGCGGAGTTTGCGCAGAGAGACGCGGTAGTCGTGGAGAAATTCCGTGTCGATGTCCTTGATGATGCCTTCCTCGTTCCATCGGGCGATGGAGAGCAGGCTGCTGAAAATTTCCAGAAGGACGGTGCGGGCGTGTGTCTCGGGAGCAAAGGTGAGGCGGAGTTTCAGGGAGTAGGGCGACGGGCGCACCCGGAATAGTTTGTAGGCCTCCTGAACAAGGTTCTCGTGAGTCGGACGAGAACCGGCGTCCGCCAAAGCCTGAACAAGCGTTCCCATGTCGAATTTTACGCCTGCGACAGGAAGGACTTCGACCAGGGTTGTCCGAACTTTTCGCGATCTTGTGGTCGCAATCCGGCAAACCGCAAGGCGGAAGACAATCCGGCGCGATGTGTCGTGGGCTTCAAAAAAATCCCGCTGCAGATGCACCGAAGCCGTCTTCCGCAGCGCACGGATATCCGTCAAGTCGCCCAGTTGAGTGCACAGCGGTCCTTCCGGAAAATCCTCCGCGAATTTTGGGGTTTGCGGTGTATCGGCTGCTCGAAACAATTCATCACCCGCCTGGAGCGTCCATCCATTTTCATTCGCGAGAATGGCGTTGCCGAACCAGAGGCTCCACACATGGGTGTCGTAAAAATCGCAGTGGCTGGATTCCGACTCGACCCTTCTGACGCTCAGGCCCGGGAAGGTGCGCGGTTTGATTTCAAAGGAGCCCCTGCAAACAAAGTGATGCACAGCGGAGGCATCCGGCGCGGTTTCGTCGGGAGCTGTGTGGAATGGATTTTCCGGTTTCAACAAAAGGAAATCAAATGTCGCAGGTTGGATTTTGCAATGTGGGTGAAGGGCTCTCCAGGCGATCAGTAAACCTCGGGAACCCACATTTCCTTTGGAACATCATGCCGGTGGTAATCGGGATGGTGGATTCGCGCAGGAAGGGTGATCGGAGCGTGAGGCACCGCTTCGTAAGGGACTTGGCTGAGAAGGTGCGCGATACAGTTCAAGCGGGCTTTCTTTTTATCCACCGCATGGACGACCCGCCATGGAGCCTCCGGGATGCTCGTGCGCTGGAGCATGACCTCCTTGGCTTTGGTATAGTCCTCCCAGCGTGTGCGCGATTCGAGGTCCATCGGGCTGAGTTTCCACTGCTTCAGGGGATCTTGGATGCGTGCGTTGAAGCGGAATTCCTGCTCGGCGTCTGTGATCGAGAACCAGTATTTGATGAGCTGAATTCCGGAGCGCACGAGCATTTTTTCAAACTCCGGCACATCGTTGAAAAATTGTCCGTATTCCTCGACGGAGCAGAAGCCCATGACGCGCTCGACGCCGGCGCGGTTATACCAACTGCGGTCGAAGAGAACGATCTCACCCGCCGCCGGGAGGTGCGCGACATAGCGTTGGAAATACCACTGTGTCCGCTCACGACTGTTCGGTGCTGGCAGCGCGGCCACGCGGCAAACGCGCGGGTTCATCCGCTGGGAAATGCGTTTGATGACTCCTCCTTTGCCAGCGGCATCGCGGCCTTCGAAAATAATCACGATCTTTTTTCCCGTTTTGACGACCCAGTCCTGGAGCTTCACCAGTTCGCTTTGGAGGCGGAAGAGTTCGCGGAAATAAGTTTGGCGAAAGGCGTGGTCGGTGGCTTTCGAATCCGCATTGCCTGCCCCGGGGCCGACTGTCTCCTCCAGTTCGAGTTCCAGTTCCTCGTCCAGATTGTCGAGGATTTCTTGGCGGATTCTTTGGTGAAGGTCGTCGGGTTCTTTTGTCATGATGGGATTTTCTCTCTCACC
>JBIKUM010000088.1:0-9359 GCA_044347585.1 Terrimicrobiaceae bacterium | reverse complement strand
CCACCGGCCTTCACCGTCGTCGCCATGCTTCGCATTTTCACCACACGCCTGAATTTTTTCTGCAAACAGGAGGCGCCACGGACTTCGTGTGCCCCGGGGGTTCATTCCGGCTTCAGACGGGGGATATCTGCGTGATACCGGCTGGCGTTCCCCATGCGGAGACGCCCATCGACTTGCGAACGCCTTATGGGGTTGTCGTGCTGATGAATCGTGAGGTGAGTTGTCTGTGCTTGCGGGGCTGGGCCGATGCTGGAAGGCGAATCCAGTCCGGTGACTTTCTGGAATCTCCATTGCCTATAAAGGCCTTTCGCCTTCTCGAGGAGGCCTCGAATCAGCATCTCCTCCCCAAGAGGCTCCAAGCGGGATTTTCCACCGGGCTGGTCAGCGCCTTCCTCGCGTCTGTGCTGAGCGGCTTGAATTCGGATGCCGATCCAGAGAACACCACCTCCACGCCGCTTGTGGCAGAGGTGGAAAAAATCATTCGCGTGGAAATATCCCGTCAGGATCTCAGTGTGGGGACACTCGCCTCCAGATTCGGTTGCTCGCCAGACCATTTGACCCGCCGATTCCGTGCGGAACGGGGCGTTGCGCTCAATGCCTGGATCATCCGCGAGCGAATCGACCTCGCCTGCAACCTGCTCGAGAGGCCCGAACACAATGTAGCCGAAGTCGGATGGGCCTGTGGGTTTTCGAGTCCCTCCTATTTCATCAGCGTCTTCACTCGGCAGAAAGGAGTGACTCCTCTGACCTGGCGAAAAAATACCAGGGGCAATTATTGAGGGGGCGATAGTCGACCTTCAGGCAGATTTTCCATTCTTTTTTGGATGCCATCGGTTTTTTCTTCTTCAAATCAGCAGTTTGCGGCATGCGAAATTGTTTTTCCACCGCTCCGGAACCGCTGCGCCGCTTGCTCCGATCAAGGCGCCGATGACTATTCCCCGGTGGCAGTTGTCGCCGCCCAGATTTGTGTTTGCGATGAGCGCGGCCTCGAGGTTGTTCGAATACTTCCAAGTGAGGAATAGTGCGGCGGGGAATGCATCCTTCAGGTAGCAAGCGGGGCTGAGGATCGATCCAATCACCTCTTCGTCGGGTCTCTGCGCCCATCCCTCCAGTTTCCTGCGTCCTACCCATCCGTTGCCAAATTTTTCGATGCTTTCGCGCACGCCACTCCCGTTGAGGATGGCGATGAGCATTTTGGTGAGATCGCGCGCGGCTGTTTCCACAAGTTCACCGCGATGGGTCACACGCACATGTTCGCGAACGGCTTCCAGGGCGGCTGATTCATCTTCGGCATACCAAACGGACAGGATCGGCGTATGGGCCAATCCGCCGATGTGGATGTCATCTCCGCCGCAGTCCTCGGGCTTTTTGCCACGCGCGTATTTGGTGAAGAAGTTCCTGTGGCATTCCTCGATATAGGTGTCCCGGTGCCGACCGGGTGTGATCATAAAATCGATGTAGCGTTTCAGGTAGTCTGCCCCGTCGTAACCTTGGCGCTCGCGCAGCAGGGCGAGCAACTCGAGCGCGAGCTGCATATTCAGTGTGTTTTCCCCCGCTCGCAGGAACTGGTGGTAATGAATGCCTCTCTGGCCCCAGTAGGCTGCCTGCTCGTGCAGGATTTCTCCTTTCGGATTTGGCGCGCTATAGCTGGAACGCCAGAGAATGCTGTCCGCATGGGGATTCTTCGGCGCGACAAGATCGAGCACGCGCCCATAGTCTCGAGCCAAGGCCGATCGGTCGTAATACCAATGCACAGGCATCGCCAGCGCATCCCCGAGGAAGGCCCCCAACAGGCAGTTCCGCACCCTCATCGCATCGATAGGGTTTTCTTGATTCAATTTGCTTCTCCTTTCAATTGCGGCTTTGTCTCGTGGAACTCCCGGTCGGCTGCTCGGTGTCTTTTGGGAGTGATCTCGCAAACTTGAAGGTGATCGAAACAGAATTCCTCCTGCTTCGCCAAGCGCTTCTGGAAGCTGCTCTGGGGCTGTTTGAATTTGAGATGCGAACGAAGTCTCGCTTCGATGAGGTGTAGGATTTGGGTAATCATGCCGCCAATACCTTAATCAATACGATCAGACATCCGCTGGGAGACGGGTATTTTTTCTGGGCATTCCCGACGGCCTCTCTCATTCCTCTTTCCGTGTCTCGCTCAACGAACCCCGAAAAGACCTGCGCCTCCTGCGGTCGGAGCATCACCTGGCGGAAAAAATGGGAATCCTGTTGGAACGAGATTCGTTACTGCTCGGATGCTTGCCGTCGCCGAAAACCGGACTCCACCGCCGAGGCATTCGAGTCCGCCATACTTGCCCGCCTGGCCGAGATGCCCCGCACATCCTCACTCTGCCCGAGCGAAATCGCACGCACCCATTCCCCGAACAACTGGCGCGAGCACATGGAGGACATCCGTCGTGCTGCACGCCGACTCGTCGCCAAGGACCTCCTTCAAATTACCCAAAACAACCAAGTCGTTGATCCCTCCACCGCCAAAGGGCCGATCCGTTTGCGACTGCCCCGGTAAGAGGTCTCCGCTTCAGCAGTCCACGCTGCGTTGGCGGGCGATTTCCGAGAATCGTGCTCTAACTATGCCCTTGGCTTTGGTCGAGCAGGTCCGGGCGTTTTTTTCGTGTGGCTTCGAGGGCGGTTTCGTGACGCCATTTTTCGATGGCTGCATGGTTGCCGCCGAGCAGGATCTCGGGAACTTTCCAGCCTTTGTATTCGGCGGGGCGGGTGTAGTGGGGGTGGTCGAGGATGCCGGATGAGAAGGAGTCCTGCTGGGCGGATTGGTCGTCGCCGAGAACGCCGGGGATGAGTCTCACGACGGCATCTGTGATGACGAGGGCAGGCAGGACGCCGCTGGTGAGGACATAGTCGCCAATGGAAATTTCGTCATCGACGAGGTGGTCGGCCACGCGCTGGTCGATGCCTTCGTAGTGGCCACAGAGGAAAATGAGGTCGCTCTCTTTTGCGAGCTCGCGGGCTATGGGGTCGGAAAACTTTCGTCCCTGCGGTGTGAGGAGGATCACTTTGGATGCGGGCGAGCGGATTTCGGAGAGCGCGAGGTCGATGGGCTCGATCTTCATGACCATGCCGGGGCCGCCGCCGTAGGGGGCGTCATCCACCGTGCGGTGGCGGTCGTTGGTCCATTTGCGGAGGTCTACTGCTTCAAGTGTGGCGAGGTTTTTTTCCTGTGCCCGTTTGAGAATGCTCTCCGAAAAAACGCTTCGGCAGACATCGGGGAAGATGGTGAGGATTTGAATTTTCACAGCTGGTCAGGAAGATTGCGTGTCGGATTTCTCTGCAAAATGCTTTAATCCCCTCCAGTGCCCAAGCCCAAATCCAGCAAAAAGCCGCGCCGTGTCGCAAAGCCGCTCGCCAAGGAGCGCCGCAAGAAGCGGCATGTGTTGTTGGTATCCTTGCTGAAAATCGGCATTGTCACCGCCCTGCTCTGGTCGATTGTCGGAGCCGCCTACTATGGATGGGCGCATTTGTTCGACTTGAAGGAAATCCACGAAATGGACGAGCGCTCGGTGATCTACGACCACGAGGGGAAATACTATTCCCGCCTTGCCGGAGAGAACCGCGTGGCCGTGCCGTTCGACAAGGTCTCGAATGATTTCTACAACGCGCTCATCAGCCGCGAGGACACGAGGTTTTACAAACACCATGGCATCGATCCCATCGGCATCGCCCGCGCAGTTGTTCGCAATCTTTTCCTTGGCGGCTTCCGCGAGGGTGCCAGCACGATTACCCAGCAGCTCGCCAGAAACAGCTTTCCTCTCGGGGGAAAAAATCTCCACCGCAAACTCATCGAAGCCGCGCTGGCCTTTCGCATCGAGACTGAACTCACAAAGGAGGAAATTCTCAAAGCCTATGTGAACCGCATCTACTTCGGCTCCGGCACCTACGGCATCGAAGCGGCGAGCCAAACCTATTTCGGCAAGCCGGCCTCGAAGCTGAACCTACCTGAGTCGGCAACCCTCGCTGGTCTCATTCGCAGCCCCAACCGCTTCTCCCCGCTTAACAATCCCGAGGGCTCCCTGCGCGAGCGCAACACCGTGCTCGGCCGCATGCGCGATCTGGGGTTCATCACCACCCTGCAATACGACGAGGCCTCGGCCAGCCCTCTCCTCGCCATGCCGCGCATCAAAACCTCGCCGGAGGACAACTGGGCGATGGATGCCATACTTCGCGAGCTGGAACTTGTGCTGGAGCCGGGCCAGATGAACGAGGGCGGGCTGAAAATTTACACCACGATCGACGGCCCGCTCCAAGCCGCTGCCGAACAGGCCGTGCGCGACCGGTTGCAGGCTGTCGAGGCCCAGCCCGGCTACCCGCACAAGCCGATGAGCGAATTCGCAGGCGCTGTTCTGGATGGTGAAAAATCTGCGCCTTATCTGCAAGCGGCTGCCATTGCGCTGGACAACAAAAGCGGCGGCATTCGGGCGATCGTCGGAGGGCGCGACTACGAGAACAGCAAGTTCCACCGTGCGCTTTTTGGCAAACGCCAGGCCGGTTCCGTCATCAAGCCCTTCGTTTATGCCTGTGCTTTCGAATCCGGCATCGCGCCGAACGAGCCTGTTTCCGACGACCGCATCCAGCCGGGAGAAATTCCGCGTAAATTTGGTTCCTATGATCCCTCGAACTCCGATGGATCGTATCGCGGCTTCCAGCCTGCGGGTGAGGGGTTGATTGAATCGCGCAACACCATGACCGTTCGACTCGGCATGCGGGCGGGGCTGGATCGCATCGCCAACATGGTCGTTAAGGCCGGCATCGCAGTGGATCCCCCACGCTATCCTGCGATTTGCCTCGGGGCGTTCGAGACCAACCTCAAGGACATCACCTCCGCTTACACCGTCTTTGCAACCGGCGGGGTGAAGTTGCAGCCCTACCTGATTGATCGGGTTTTCGATGCGCGGGGAAATGCCCTCTACAAATCCACGCGCGGCCGGATTCCTGTGATGAACCCTGCTGCGGCACGAATGACGACTTCGCTTTTGGAGGATGTCGTAACACGCGGCACCGCTGCCCGCGCGAGGGAGTTTGGCCTGACTGGAAAAGGCGGTGGAAAAACCGGAACGACGAACAACTACCTCGATGCCTGGTTCGTTGGATTCGATTCATCGCTCACCTGCGGAGTATGGGTGGGCTTCGATAAGCCCCGCCCGATCAAACCCGGCGGCTACGGCGGAGCACTGGCTCTTCCGATCTGGGTGGATATCATTGAGGCCGCGAAGCGCTGAAATCTAGGGGCGCACGGTCGTCCCGAGCGTGAAAAATAATCGCGCCGCCACCTCATCGATTCCCAAACCAAGGCTTGCGTCTGCACGGCGGAGACGGTCAGTCCGCCTGAGACGCCGCTTCGCGGCTGAAGAATGGGTCAAGCCGGAGGTCGACCCTCCCAAGGATTGGCGCTACCGCGCGGGTCTGTAGCGGCTGTCTATGACTGCCGAATCGGAGGACCTTGATTCTCTTTCGCTCTGTTTTACTGCTTTGTCCAATTTCCCCGCCTACTGCAACCGAACATTGAACTCCAGTTTCCAGCTTTCGCCAGAGGCGGGGTGGAGGAAGTGTAGTTCGAGGTTGCCGAGTTCGGTGACGCGGGCTTCGAGGCGGACGGGGATTTCCTCGCCGGGTTGATGTCCGGCGGGCGGGGGGATTTCGATTTGGAGGTGGGCTGATTCTTCGAGTTCGTTGGCGTCGGGCAAGAGTTGGCCTGCTTGGTCTCCGGCGCGGACTTCGGATTGGAAGAAGCGGAATTCTGAGGACTCGCCGGTGTAGAGGAAGAATTCCTGTCCTGAGATTTCGAGGCGGGTTCCCTCTTCCATGCCTTGAGGGGCGACGCAGAGGGCCTTGGTGGCGGGGCGGCGACCTGGGACGGCCATGGCGGAGGATTCCATGCCGATGTAGTAGGAACGAGCGGTGCCGGACTTGATGCGGAGTCCCTCGCCAGTGGCACGCAGACGCGCATAGGCGGCGGCGCCGAGGGCGACGGCGTGGTCGGGGCGTGAGCCTTCGAGTTCGCGGATCGGAGTGCCTGCCCACTGGCTCAGTTGTTCGAGCACGCGCTCGCGGAGTGCGGCGGCGTTGAAGACACCTCCATTGAAGAGAACGGCATCGGGTAGCAGGAGCGGGGAGCGCTCGAGGCGTTCGCTGCCGCCAATGGATTCGATGAGTTGGGTCGAGGACGCGGCATTGGCTTTCGCGCGAGAGAGGAAGCGGGCGAGATGTTTGGAAATGGCGGCATCTGCTGCATAGGGCAGGCCGGATTCCCTGAGGCCTCCTGCGCGTCGCAGGAGGGGCATTTCGTCGTTTCGCACGACGGGGAAAAAGCCATCGACAGCGATTTGTTGCACATCATCCCGCGTGAGGACTGCGCTGATGGTGGATGCAATGAGTTTGCTTCCGCGCGATGGGATCGAGATGGGCGTCTCTTGCAGCGTGGTATTCGAAAGCAGGGCTTCCTTGGCGGCGCGCACCGCTTGGACGAGGGCGAGGAATTGCCAGTCGTCGAGGGTGGTTCCTGCTGCTGTGAGTTTCTCCGAGACGGTGTGGGCGAGCGCGAGATCCATGTTGTCGCCGCCGAGCATGAGGTGTTCGCCAACTGCAATTCGCTCCAGCGCGAGGTTGCCGTCTTTTCCTGTCACGGCGATGAGGCTGAAATCCGCTGTTCCACCGCCGACATCGCAGACGAGTAGGAGGTCGCCGGATTTGACCTGTTTGCGCCATTCGGTGCCTTGGTTTTCGAGCCAGGCGTAGAAGGCCGCCTGCGGTTCCTCCAGAAGCGTAACTTCACTCAGGCCCGCTTGTGTTGCGGCTTCGAGCGTGAGTGCACGGGCCACTTCGTCGAAAGACGCCGGAACCGTGATCACCGCATGATCAAGTGTTGCGGCGGGATTTGCCGTGCGGATGTTGGATAGAAGGTGGGAGAGGAGCTCGCGCGAGACTTCGAGAGGGGAGAGTTTTTTCTCAACCGTTGTGCTGCCCCAGGGAAGGATCGGGCCTCGCCGGTCGGCATGCGGATGGCAGAGCCAGCTTTTTGCAGAAGCGATGAGGCGGTCGGGTTGCAAGGCTCCGCGGTCGCGGGCGAAGGTGCCGAGAAAGGAATGGGCTTCTGCTTGTTGCCATGGGAGCTGCGGGCCGCCGTCGGGAAACTCGCCTGCAGCGGGAATGTAGAGCGATGATGGGAGCAGCGGGCGCTCTCCGATGCCGGAGGCGTTGATCACCTGAGTGATGGGGAGGATTTCTGGCAGTCCGGCATCCGTCGCTCTCGCAATGGCGCAGTTGCTCGTGCCGAGGTCGATTCCGAAGTAGTCGCTCATTTTTTTGAGGGATCAGTTGCCGCCGACTTCGACTTCAGCCGGGGCGAGAACCGGCCATGGGCGTTTCTCTGTCGTGCCCGTGACGCGAGGTAGTTTCACGCTTTGGGCGATCCAGCCCGGATGCAGAAGTTTTCCTTTGTAAGGGGGATTTTCCGGAACAGATCCGAGAAGTCGGAATGCTGGGGCATCGTAGCCCGATTCGAGTGTGAGAGCGCTTCCCTCGGGGGAGTTTTGCAGCGGGTTGATCTCAAAATATTCGTCGAGGACCTTGCGGCAGCCGGCGTGAACGACGCGCGCGGCGGAGCCGATTTGCGCATCGGATGCGGCGGCTATGTCCTCTTTGGTGAAATCGACCAAGCGGCCGTGCTCCTGCAGAAGCGCGAGGAAGGCGACGATCTCCGCCTCCGCGCGGGGAGGGGGCGTTGCGGGCTTCGCCGGGGCGGCGGACTCAGTTTTTTGCTTGGGCTGTGGCCGGATGGCGAGAAACACGAGAACCATACCAATCGCAGCGGATACCGTCTGCGCGGCGAGTGTCAGATTTTGTTCAGGAAAATAAACGGCAGCGGCGTTGAGGCCGAGAAGGACGGCGCCGCAGGCAATAAGGCTGTTTTTCATACGGGGCGGGATAGTGCGAGAAGCTGCTTTTCTTGGCAATGGAGATTCCACCCCACGCGGGCGGGCTTTTGCGTTTGATTTTTTAGTAGTCGTGGAGAATGATGCCCTTGTTCAGCACCCGTAGCTCAATTGGATAGAGTGACGGTCTCCGAAGCCGTAGGTTGTGGGTTCGACCCCCGCCGGGTGCAAAAATTTCCAAGCGGGTCATTTTTGGTGTTGCGCTAAGTTTTCGATTCATTACTCTGCATAACCTGTCTTTTCCAAAAGCGACTGAACAAAGTAAGCTGATGGAGACGACGAAAAACCCACAAACCCTTTTGCCAGGGTAGCTCAGAGGTAGAGCAGGGGACTCATAAGCCCTTGGTCGGGAGTTCAATTCTCCCCCCTGGCACCAACACATTTTATGGCCAATACAAAATCAGCAGAAAAAAGCGCCCGCCAAAGCGAGAAGCGCCACGCCCGCAATACAGCCGTGATCACAGCTATCAAATCACGCCAGAAGAAGCTTCGCGCCGTCATCTCCAGCGGTGACGCGGCAGCGGCCAAGGTCGAATTCGACGGTCTCTCCTCCGCTTTGGACAAGGCAGCCAAGCGCGGTATAATTCACCGCAATGTGGCCAATCGCCGCAAAAGCCGCCTGAATAAAGCGGTCATCGCAGCGAAAGCCGCGAAGTAAAAAACGATTTCCCCCTCCTTCGAACGGCGCGATCCGAAAAAAACGGACGCGCCGTTCGATATTTTTTGCCGTGTCGGCGCACGGTGAATTTGTTTGAGTCAGGTATGGCATCAAAACGGCAGCGTCCCGCAAAAAATGCGCGCCACTCACTTTACTCCACACTCACAGGTGTGGAGGTCGGCTATGTCCCCAAGCGTTGGGTGAAATTTCCGACCGGAATTCTCCTGCTCCTGCCCTGCGTTGTTCTGACCCTCTCATTTTACGAAGCCTTTCTCAAAAGCGCGGCTCATGCCGGATTTTTGCTGAGTGAAGAGGTCAGCGGTTTCGCCATTGGCGGTTTGGTCGGCCTGCTCTGGTTTTTCTCCTGCACCCCGCTGCGACTGCTCTATGTGATGGGGCATGAACTCACTCACGCGCTCTGGGTCTGGATTCACGGCGGTCGTGTGCATGATTTTCATGTCCGGGAAAACGGTGGTCATGTGGTCACCGACCGAACGAACACGCTCATCATCCTCGCGCCGTATTTCTTCCCCTTCTACACACTCTGCTGGGTCGCGGCGTATGGCTTTGCGCTCTTCTGCTTCGGTCTCCAGGGATTCCCGGGCCTGTTGTATTTCGGCCTTGGTTTTACATGGTTCCTCCACCTCGCCTACACAGTTTGGATGATTCAAAAAGGCCAGCCAGACCTCGAATACGGCGGCGCCTTTTTTTCCCTCACCGTCATCTACCTCGCGAACCTCTCCTTC
>JBIKUM010000116.1:0-8540 GCA_044347585.1 Terrimicrobiaceae bacterium | reverse complement strand
CCTTCATCTCGGCAATCCTTGTCATCGCCTCTCCGAGCGTAACCTGGAAAAACTTCGCCGCAGACCTGCTCCGCAACGCCACAGAGGTCTCTGCCATTATCGTTCGTGCCATCGAACTCCTGGTCCAAGCCCTCTCGCGCCTCACCTAAAAAGCGCCCCTCTCTCCTCTCTGCCAAGCACCCAACGCGAACCAAAATTTTTGACGATCGTTCAAAAAAAATGGTTCGCAAAGGGTCAAAAACTCTACAAAAAAGCTACCAAACTTTTTATAAAAAACTTTTATCAAATTATTTATAAAAACAAAAAATTTTGACGATCGTCCAAATTTTTGGTTCGGCTGAAAATGTGAAATTTGTGAAACGCGGTTTTTCGAGGGGCGGCGTTGTTGGGTTTGCGTGAGGGGAGTCAGGATGTTTTCACGAAGCGGCTGCCGGGGAGTTGGCGGACGAGCTTTTTCATTTCGAGCGCGAGCAGGGTGGAGGAGACGGTGTGGCTTGGGAGGGCGCTGCGCTCGATGATGGTGTCGATGTGGGCTTCGTCGTCGCCGATGGCTGAGTGGACTTGCGCCTCCTTGCCGGTGAGCTCGGGCGCGCGATGCGGGGTGAGTTGGGGTTTCTCGGCGAAGAGGATTCCCATGTCGTCGAGGATGTCGGCGGCGGAGGTGATGAGTTTCGCTCCTTGCTGGATGAGGCGGTTTGAGCCGATGGCGTTCGGGTTGTCGATGCGGCCCGGAACGGCGTAGATCGAGCGTCCTTGCTCGCCGGCCTGGTTGGCGCTGATGAGTGCGCCACTGCTCGCGCCCGCCTCCACCACAAGCACGCCGAAAGAGCATCCGCTGATGATGCGGTTGCGCATGGGGAATGTCTGGCGGTCGGCTTTGACGCGCATGGAGAACTCTGTGATGACCGCGCCGGAGGTGGCGATTTTTTCGGCGAGTTCCTTGTTTTCGGGCGGGTAGAATTCAAGGAGTCCGCTGCCAAGCACACCGATCGTGCGCCCTTTTGCTGCGAGGGCAGCTTGATGGGCGAGGGTATCCACTCCACGGGCGAGGCCGCTGACAACAGTCACTCCGGCATACGCGAGTTGGTAGGAGAGTTTTTTTGCGCAATCCGCCGCGTAGTGTGTCGGTTTGCGGGTTCCAATGACACCGATGGCATGCCGATCGCGCTCCAGAATTCCACCCATCATGTAAAGCACCGTCGGGGGATCATGAATCTCGCGCAGCAGGGCGGGGTAATCCGGCGAGGCAAGCGTCACGACTTTTGCGCCGTGTTCTTTCACAAGGGCGAGTTCGCCAGAGAGGTCCACATGGCTTTCCCATTCGGTGAGGGCTTTTGCCGCTTCGGGGCCTATGCCCGATACCGCTTGTAAACGCGCGACCGGAGCCGCGAGCACAGCCGTGGGCGATCCCAAGGCCTCCAGAAGACGCCGCACCCGCACCGGACCGATCCGCGGCACCATGTTCAACGCGATGTAGGCTTCCGATTCGGTCATTGGCGGGGGAGTAAAGACCCGGCTCCCTGCATACCCAAGAAAAAAGCGCAATCCGGCGAGGGGAGGATAAACTGGGAAATTCCGGGCCCGGGATTATCTTTTCCCGTCAGGATATGGAGATGTCCGAAATTTAACGCATCAAAGCTGCCGTGCCCGGGCTTGTGTGGTCCAATACCAAGGCCCCGGTGGAAGCGTGTATTCGCGCAGCCCTCCTGCGCCCGAGGTTTTTTGAGATTTTGAAAATCGTTTCCCTAATCGGGCTGGCGCGCGTGAAAAAAAAATGGAATATCTTGAAAAAGGAGCAGTCCGCGGAGGCCCTACGCGCCTCATCCTACACCTGTCGAATCCTTAAAAACATCGAACTGGGGGCCAAACTTTGAACGACGATAGTCTGCCGCCGGCCACTCGGTCAGTCTGAAGCGGTTTTTTACAGTCTTCGAGTTCGGTGGACGAATTGGCATCTTTTTTCAGGAAGGCCGTCGATGATTACATGGTGGCCGAAAGCGCGGCGGTTTTGAAAACGCATTCCGCCTCCTGAAAATCTGATTGCGGCTCACGACGGCTACGCGCGGCGTTTAAATGCAAGTTTATTGCAAATTTTGTTTGCGCGCATCAGGCAGCCTTGTTATTGCAAGTTTCATGCATCTGTGATCGGCGGATGCCTTACAATCATGAAAACAAATTCCTCTGAATCGACGCCTTCAACTCTGCAAAAGCTGCCCGTCACCGTGCTCTCGGGCTTTCTGGGAGCGGGAAAGACAACGCTACTCAATCATGTTTTGAACAACCGCGAGGGATTGCGCGTAGCGGTGATTGTGAATGATATGAGCGAGGTCAATATCGATGCGGAGCTTGTTCGCGGGGGCGGGGCTGAGCTCAGCCGCACGGAGGAAAAACTCGTCGAAATGAGCAATGGCTGCATCTGCTGCACGCTGCGCGATGATTTGTTGAAAGAGGTGGGCCGCCTCGCGAAGGAAGGGCGCTTCGACTACCTCTTGATCGAGTCCACCGGGATTTCCGAGCCGCTCCCTGTGGCGCAAACCTTCACCTTTGCCGACGAGAACGGGAACGGACTTCAAGACAGCACGCGCCTCGATACCATGGTCACGGTTGTGGACGCCGCCAATTTTCTGGAGCACTACGAGGCGGGTGATTCCTTGAAGAAAAAAAACCTCGCTCTTGGCGAAGAGGACGAGCGCACGATCTCCGACCTTTTTGTGGATCAGGTCGAATTCGCGGATGTGATTCTTGTCAACAAAACCGATCTCGTTCCCGCAGCCGAACTCGAGGAGCTCCGCGCCATCCTGCATCATTTGAATCCGGTCGCGGAAATAATCGAGTCGCAGCGTGGGCGCGTGCCGTTGGATCGCATTCTTA
Source organism: Terrimicrobiaceae bacterium (assembly GCA_044347585.1). Classification (GTDB taxonomy): domain Bacteria; phylum Verrucomicrobiota; class Verrucomicrobiia; order Chthoniobacterales; family Terrimicrobiaceae; genus UBA967. The sequence goes on along the minus strand of JBIKUM010000116.1, from coordinate 5,669 downwards.
ACACCCGCCGCTTCGACATGGAAAAGGCACAAGCTTCGGCGGGTTGGCTCCGGGAGTTGAACAACCAGCACACACCGGAGACGGAGGAATACGGAATCGGCAGCTTTGTGTTCCGCGCCCGGCGGCCATTTCATCCGAAACGCTTCTGGGACTTCATCCACACCGAACGCCCCGGCCTCCTCCGCTCGAAAGGCTACTTCTGGCTCGCCAGCCGCAACAATATGATCGGCCTCTGGTCGCAGGCCGGCGGCAGTGCCGAATACCGCCCCGCCGGCTTCTGGTGGGCCGCCGCGCCCAAATCCAGTTGGCCCGATGACGACGACACCTGGCGTTCGATCATGAAAGATTGGCAGGAACCACACGGCGACCGCCGCCAAATGCTCGTCTACATCGGCCAGGATCTCGAAAAGGAAAATCTGCTCGCCGACCTGGAAGCTTGCCTGCTCAACGACCGCGAACTCGCCATGGGCGAGGAAAAGTGGGCGAAGTTCCGCGACCCTTTTCCAGAGTGGGTTGTTCAGCAGGATGAAGAAGATGCTTGAGAAGGACGATTTCAAAAGCCAGAGGCAGGCTGAATTGGTTGGTGCGAATCCAGAAAAACAAAAAATTTTCCAAAATCCCCTTGCCGGGAAGCGCGGTTTGCTATCTACCTCTTTGCACAAATGATGCCTCGTAAAGAGATTTGCCATTTTTCTGTTTTTGTTTCGTCTGCATGCAGCGCTTGATTTCTGTTTTTTCAACGCGCGGCATGCGCTCGTTTTTCACCCACTCTGCGGCACGATGAATTTGATTCGTGCGCTGAATTCACACCCCTCACAGAGGAGCTTCTATTAATATCAAGGACATCCGTATCAATGAACGAATCCGCGCCCGCGAGGTGCGCGTGATTCTTGCCGCAACCAATGAACAGCTTGGCGTTATGCGCCTGGACGAGGCGATCCGCCGCGCCCGCAGCTACGGTCTGGATCTCGTCGAGATCGCTCCCAACGCCCAACCGCCCGTCTGCCGCATCGTGGACTTCGGGAAATTCCGCTACGATCTGGCCAAGCAGGAGAAGGAAAAGAAGCATGCGGTCAGCAAGGTGAAGGAAATCAAGTTCCGGGTTAATATCGACGCCCACGACTACCTCACCAAAATCCGGCATGCGGAGGATTTCCTCGACAAGGGCAACAAGGTAAAAATCCAGCTTCAGTTCCGTGGCCGTGAAATGGCCCACCAGGATCTCGGTCTGTTGGTCGTTCAGCGTGTGCGGGACGATCTCGCGGGAATGGCCCATGTGGATATGGAGCCGAAGCTCGTTGGACGCGCTGTCGGCATGACTCTCAGTCCGCTCCCTGCGAACAAGCGTCACCGCAAGTTTACCAAACATGGTGAAATCCTCGAGCCAGAGCCTGAAGATGCTCCTCACGAGGATGACGACCACGAGAACGACACATCCGCCAAGGATGGAAACTGAGCGCCGTCTCCTGCTTTTCGACATCGACGGCACGCTGATCACATCTGGTGGAGCGGGTGAGGGGGCTTTGATGGATGCGATGAAGGCGCGCTTCGGCGTGGAAGAGGATTTGAAGGGGATTCTTCTGGCCGGTGCCACGGATGCCAAAATCGCGCGCGAACTTTTGGCGAAGCACGACATCGAAGCGAGTGCTGAAAATGTGGCGGCTCTTTTGGAGGAATACCTGCAGCATCTGGCAGGCCGGATGTCCCGACATGACGGCAGGTTGTTGCCCGGCATCGTCCCTGTCCTGGAGGCTTTGGAAAACCGCCCGGAAGCCGTCTTGGCTTTGCTCACGGGAAACCTCACGCGCGGTGCGGAGATCAAGCTCACGCACTATGGGGTTTGGAATTTTTTCGAGTTCGGTGCCTTTGCGGATGATCACCATGACCGCAATGAGTTGGGGAAATTCGCCCGTGCCCGGGCGCATGAGCGGCACGGCATTGAGTTCCCGCCAGAGCGGGTTTATGTCATCGGCGATACGCCTCGGGATATCGAGTGTGGTCGGGCCATTGGAGCCAAGACCGTGGCCATAGCGACCGGGCATTACTCAATGCCCGAATTGGCGGAGCATGCGCCGGATTTTCTTTTTGAGGACTTCTCGGACACCCAGCGTGTGCTCGAGTGCTTGCTTGGATAGCGGGCTCAGGGAGTGCCGCTTTGTTCGGCAGGTTTTTTCTTAGCTTTTGCGAAAGGCAGGTGCAGAGGAACCTCCCCGAGGCGTTTGGGTTTGAGGTGGGGTTTGTTGCCGAGTGCGTCTCGCTGATAAAGATACTCGGAGAGTGTGGCCGATATTTCGTGCGCTGTGCGTCTTGTGTCGAAGCTCACGCCGCTGCGAATGCCATCCACCGCGTTGAATAGCGAGGTCAGAGCCATGGGGCCGCTCACTGGCAGAGTGACAATTCCACCGATGCCTTGGGAAATATTTGATCCGCCTGTGGTTTCGAAGGCGAGAAATTTGTTTGGAACCGGCCCTGATAATTCCTGAACGACGACGATCGTTTCCATTTTGGTTCCTCCAGCCCCGAGTCCGAGTGTGCTACGGAGAAGGCGGCTGCCTTGGTTAATTCGCGCGAAGCGGCCGGTGAGCAGCCAGTAGTTTCCGCGTGGCAGGCCGTCATCCGTAGAAATGACGCGTGCCGGAGCGACATGGGTGCCGAGTTTTTTCACCAGATGCCGGTTGAGGCGGGTTTGAAGCTCCGCTCGGAAGGCTTCGAAGTCCTTGCCCTTTCGATCCACGCGTAGGCCGTCCTCGTTCAAGGCGAAGGGAAGGATGAGTATTTCTTCGGGAGCGACGATTGGCGGGTTGGCGCTTGTTTGGCGAATATTGTCCACACTTACCGAGGCACATGATGCGAGGCAGACGGACAATCCTGCGAAGATCAGCCGGGCAGCTCGGCTGAGTGAGGTTTTTAAGCGGATTGGAATGGCGTCGAAATTCAACAGGCGGGAGAGGGAAGCAGATGGGCCCACTCGCCTCAAGACTCAAAAGCGAGGGGTTGAACCGCAGGCGATCATCACGCATCGTGGCGCGCATGAAATTTTCAGCACTTGGTCAGAATCTCTCTGGCGGCAGCGGCATCGAGAGCCTCATGGACGATTTGGGAAAAGCACTCTCAGGAGTCGGTCCCGCCCCGCTGATGCTGGGTGGGGGAAATCCCGCGCACATCCCGGAAATGGAGGCTGTGTGGAAAGCGCGCATGGAACAAATCACAGCCGACCCTGCCATCCTTCGCCGCACGCTGGCGATCTACGATCCGCCCCGTGGCAATGCCGGCGTGCTGGAATCCCTCGCTGGTTTGCTTCGCAAGGAATTCGGCTGGCCGGTAGGTCCTGAGAACATTGCGGTAACGCCTGGCGGGCAGACGGCATTTTACTTTCTTTTCAATCTGTTCGGCGGTCGCCGTGCCGATGGAACGCCCGGTCGCATTCTCTTCCCGCTCATGCCGGAATACATCGGCTACGCAAACCAGGCCCTCGAGCCGGGAATGTTCGCCGGAGTGCAGCCGGGCATTTCGCGCACCAGTCCGCATCGCTTCAAATACCATGTGGATTTTAAAAATCTGAATCCCGGTTCCGATATCGCTGCCATGTGTGTCTCGAGGCCCACGAATCCCAGCGGGAATCTGATCTCGGATGCCGAACTCCAGCATCTGGCGGACATCGCCGCGCAGCGTGATATCCCGCTCATTATCGACAATGCCTACGGGTGGCCATTTCCTGGTATCGTTTTTGGCGAGGTCAAGCCGCTTTGGACCGGGCAAACTGTGCATGTGATGAGTCTGTCGAAATTCGGTCTGCCCGGCACGCGAACCGCTTTTGTTGTGGGGTCGCCCGAGGTGGCTGCCGCCGTTTCGTCCATGATGGCGGTGACCGGTCTCGCGAATGGAAACTTTGGTCAGGCGATTGCGGGTCCGCTCATCGCCAGTGGCGAAATCGTTCGCCTCAGCCGCGAGATCATTCGTCCCTTTTATCTTCAAAAACGGGACGCCGCACTCGAGGCGATCGCGGAATTTTTCCCAGAGGATGCACCTTATGCCCTTCATGAAAGTGAGGGTGCTCTCTTCCTTTGGCTCTGGCTGGATGGAGCAAAAAAGACTTCGCGCGAGCTCTATGAAATCCTCAAGAAACGCGGAGTTCTCGTCGTGCCAGGGGATTATTTCTTTTTCGGCTTGCCGGACGAGGGTTGGCGCCACCGCCGGGAGTGTCTTCGTATCTCATTCGCCATGAGCGATGCGGATGTGCGTGCCGGGCTCAAAATCATCGGCGAGGAAGTTGCCCAAGCCTTCTGAGTTTCAAAGAAAAAGGCGTTTCGCATATGCTGCGAAACGCCTTTTTGTTGAGTTGATTAAGCGTTATCCTTGGTTGTTCGTGCCGGATAGGATCCGCCAGTTGCCGCTTTCCAGTTTTTGGAACTGGCCAAGCTTTTTGCCTGTGGTGCTGAACCATACATGAACTTGTGCAACCGGTTTATCGACCTTTTGAGCAAGTTCCTTGACCCCTGCGCCGACTTCACCGGCGGCTTGCAGAAGTTTGATGATTTGCTCTTGCATAAAGCCTTTGGGCGAGCGTGGTTTCTTGGGGCCCTTGGCGACACCGCGACGCTTTTTGATGGATTTCGCGCGGAGGATGCGGGTTGCTGCAAGGACTTCTCCAGAGGCGAGTCCGGCGATTTCTTTTTCCACTTCGGCCACTTTGGCCAGCAGCGTCTCTTTTTTCTTGGTAAGAGAAAGAAGTGCCGTCAAAGTTTGTGTATTGATGTCTGATACTTTCATTAGGGTTCTTAAAAAACAGGGAACTCGAGTGTGCTGCAAGAAAAAAATATGCCAGTGGCAAATTTTAAAATAGAACCCAACATACTTGATTATGGGCAGTTTGATGTATGGCGGGCTAAGGGAAATCCTGATAGCAATCTTTTAAGTCCGGAGGATCTGGAGCGATTTCATGCGATTTCCAGTCAAAATGCACGGCAAACATTTCTTTTAAGTAGATGTGCAATTAATACTATCGTAAAGAATTATACAAAAGACCGCAGTTTTTCTACTGGTATTCATGCGCATCCGGGAGGCAAGCCCTTTTTAATTAATTTGCCGGAATTGCATTTCAGTTTAAGCCATACGGGAGGTGAAGTGGCAATCGTCTTTTCCCGCTCGCTGGTTGGATTTGATATGGAAAAATCCGATCGCCGAACCGACTTCCTTCCTCTGGCCAAGCGATTTTTTACGGTTGCCGAATTGGCTGGGATAGTGGCTGCCGGCACGAATGCCGGGCCAAGTTTTTTGGAGCTTTGGACAGCTAAGGAAGCGATTTTAAAGTTGGAAGGAACAGGGATTTCCGGCGGGCTTGACCGCGCGCAGATTCTGAACGAATCGGAAGGCGACTTGGATGGACGGCGCGTTTACATGCACCGCGTCGAATGGCCTGGTTTGATTGGCAAACTGGCGTCATTCGAAAAGCCAGTCGCAGTCAGAATGCGGGAGTTAATTCTCCCCTAATGCCTTACGCGCTGTTTCGAGGTTGATCCGGGCGTCTTGCAGGTCGGGGTTGATTTGGAGAGCCCTCTCAAAGCACTTCACGGCTTCTGGGATTTGGTTTTCCTGGAAAAGGCTCACGCCGAGATTGCAAAGGAAAGTGGGATTTTCAGGAAATCTCTTAACCAGATCGGCATAAATCT
>JBIKUM010000440.1:0-5038 GCA_044347585.1 Terrimicrobiaceae bacterium | reverse complement strand
TTTACCGCAAGTGCCAGCACCACGCTAGTCAAGGCGGTGCGTATCGTGCACACCGGCGGGGCGTCTACCGCCACCCTCGCCATCACAAAAAGCGGCGGCACCCAGACCGGCATGGGCGAATTTTCGCTCACCTCGAAGGCACTAACCAATACCATCACTGAGGTGTTGCCGCTGGCGGCCGGGGATGTACTCAAAGTCAGCGTAACCCACCAACCTACCCATGTGTGGGTGTCGTACGTGGAAAACGCCGTCAGTGTGGCCGGGCAGTCTATCGACGTGTTGGTGGACGTGGATACCACCGGCAAGGCCAACGGCAACGTACTCATGTGGGACTCGGTGGCGGGGCAATGGGAAGCGGCCGCCCCAGCAGCCGCCGGGGTAGCCTCCGTGTCGGGAACGGCGCCCATAGCGTCCAGCGGAGGGGCAACACCGGACATCTCTATCGCGGCGGCGAGTGCGTCCACCGCGGGCAGCATGAGCGCCGCCGACAAAACAAAACTCGACGGGATTACAGCGGGTGCGGCGGTGGCCTCGGTAACCGGCACGGCGCCAATTGTCTCGTCAGGGGGGACATCTCCGGCAATAAGCATCACGGCCGCAACCACATCGGCGGATGGATCCATGTCATCGGCAGACAAAACGAAACTCGACGGCATCGCGGCAGGTGCAGAGGTGAATGTGAACGCGGACTGGAATGCCGTCAGCGGGGATGCTCAAATCTTGAACAAGCCCACCATTGTGTCCTCCGTTACTGGAACGGCACCCATATCCAGTAGCGGCGGCACAACGCCAGACATAAGCATCGCGGCAGCCACGACGAGCGCGGCGGGATCGATGAGCGCATCGGATAAGACCAAGCTAGATGGCATCACGGCTGGCGCGGCTGTCGCCTCAGTGACCGGGACAGCCCCTATCGTGTCGTCTGGGGGCACCACTCCGGCCATCAGCATTACGGCGGCCACCACGAGTGTAGCGGGTTCAATGTCCGCGTCTGACAAAACCAAGCTAGACGGCATTGCAGCCGGGGCCGAGGTGAACGTAAATGCCGACTGGAACTCGGTGAGTGGGGATGCGCAAATCCTCAATAAACCAGTGATTCCGTCTATCACCCAGGTCACTGGCAAGACCGTCGCCACCGGTGCGTGGTCGCTGGTTTCGGGCATTTATGAGGCCAGCATCTCAGACGCCGCGATCACCACCACAAGTATCGTCGACATTATTCCAGACAATGGGAGTGCCCCCACGATCCGCACGGCCCAACTTTTGCCGCGCACAGACAGCAATAGCGGGTCCGTAAAAATCTATAGCACGAACGCCCCGGCTGCCACAATAACTGTCACTCTCAACATTTACAAGCAATGATAGGTAAATTTGCGTTGCCTGCAAACAACCCCAGCGGAGGCGGCGGGACGTTAACCCAAACCTTGAGGGAGTATGTAAGTGGGGCCACATGGACAAAGCCATCGGGCCTTGTGTTTATTGAGGTTCTGTGTTTAGGAGCGGGCGGCGGAGGCGCATCGGGCGGGCAGTTCGGAAGTGGCGTTGCAGCACCCGGCGGAGGCGGCGGAGGCGCACCGTCTATTTCATGGACGCAGGTCATGGCTGCCTCGTTAGGGGCCACAGAGACCGTAACTATCGGAGCAGGAGGGACTGGAGGCACACCTCAGCTAACGGCAAGCACCGTAGGCAACAATGGAGGCACAGGCGGTGACACCTCATTCGGAGCGCATTGCGTGGCTAAAGGAGGGCTAGGCGCAACTAACCGATTCGGGGGTGGTCAGCGTCAAATTCAAAGCAACACCCCCGCCTATGGTTGGGGTAGTTTTCCCGGTCATGAAGGCAGGAATGCAAGCGCGTCCGGAGGGCAAGGCAGCGCAGGAGACCCCCAATCATTGGCAACCCAATTCGGCGCCCAAGTGGTGAACGTGCTGGGCGGTTGCTCCGGTGGTGGAAATACTTCCGCAAACTCCATCGGTACAGGCAACCAAGGCAACCAATACTATCTATTGAACGGAACCACAACCACAAGGATTCAGGGTGGTGGAGGAGCGGGCGCGAACGGGTTGAACGGCACCAATAACGTGGTAGACCGCATGGTATGGCCCCCACGTATCGCAGCCCTTTCTCCAAGTTACAAGTTGGGTGTAAGTGGCGGGAGTGGCGCAAGTTCCATCACTGGCACAGGTGGCACAGGTGGTAACGGGGGCTTGTACGGAGGAGCGGGTTCAGGAGGGGGTGGTTCCCGCAATGGAAACGCAAGCGGAGCAGGAGGAAGTGGGGCCGGAGGTCTTTGTTTTGTAATCGAATACACCATATAATGATTTACGTAGTAATTAAAGGGAACTATGTCATCGACCGCATTTTGGCGGACGAACCACCTGCGTACCCACATCCCCACGATCTCGTGATAGAAGATGTAGACATGAACATCCACATCGGCGACTGGTACGAGGAGGCAGAGGGGCTGTTTTACCGACCTGTGAATGGAGTTCCTCCAGACGTACCCACAGAACTCATGCCCAATGGCTAAGACCCAAAAGACCTCCGTTCGCATCGAGCGTCAGGTGAGCAGACCCGGCATACACGCCAAAACCAAAAACGGCACCCACAAAACCGGCAAGAACTACAAAAAGCCCTATAGGGGGCAAGGCCGGTGACACCGTTTGGGCGCGAAACATTGGCCGACGACTTGCGACGAGGTATCGCCGCGCTAGTCGTGACCGCTCAAGACCCACCGAATACGCGGCGGTGGGCGCTGCTTGACAGGATAGGCGCCGGAGCGATTTACGCGGCAGTTGTGGTTTTATATATCTCATTGGTTTTATATATATGGCGAAGCGTTTCAAAATAGATGTAGACGTCAACACGCGCACCGCTCAGGGGTCCGTTGAAGATCTGCGCGATGCACTCGACGAAACCGCGGAAGCCGGGGCGGATGCGGGCGATGCCATATCCGACGGGTTCCAACGTAGCAACGCCTCTATCAAGAAACTCACCGATCTATTGGGCGACGCTCAGGACGCGGCGGGTAGTGCGGGGGATGACATTTTGGGGATGGTGGACGGGTTGGTGCCGGGTTTCGCCGGTGCCCTTGCTGGCGCGCAGAGGTTCACGAAGGGTATGAAGGGCATGAAGGCGGCGCTGGTGGGTACCGGTCTCGGCGCGCTGGTAGTGCTTTTGGGGTCCATCGTTGAGTGGTTCCAATCCTCCGAAAAGGGCGCCCGCATGTTGCAGATCGCCACGGGGGTACTGTCGCAGGGCATGAACATACTACTAAACGACGTGGTGCTGCCCCTGTGGAATTCCCTTAAATCGTTGTTTGAAGACCCGATCGGTTCGATCGTGCTTTTTTACGAAAACCTGAAGCAATACGTAATAGACGCGTTCGGCAAGATTATCGAGGGGGCCGGGTTGGTGGGTGAATCGTTGCTGTTGTTGTTCAAGGGGGAATTCAGCGAGGCGTGGGAAACCGCCAAGAAGGGCGTGGTGACTTTTACGGACGGCTTAACGGATCTGATCCCGGTCACCGCGGTTACCAAGTTGGCCTTCAACACGCTTTTGCCGATAGTCCAACAGGTGGCATCGTCTGTTGACGCGGCGGCAGATTCCGTGGCTAACCTCATAGATGCGCAGGAGGCGCTGAGGAAAAAACAGAACGAAGTCGCCAAGGCATCCGCGAAATTGCAGAACACGATCGCCCAAAACATGCTGGTAGCGGACAACGAGCGGGTGGTGTACGAAGACCGGGTGAAGGCCCTGCAGGCGGCCCGCGATGCGGAAATGGAGATGCTCAAGATGAACATCGCCCTTGCTGCACAGGCCGAAGAGGTGGCCCGCCTAGAAGGCGCAGTGGCCACCAAGTTGGAAGACAAAAGAGAGGCGCAGAACCAACTCGCCGAGTCCACCGCCGCGCGTATTGAACTCGAGGGGGAACTGTTCAACCGCACACAGGAGTACAACCAACAGTTGGTCGCCATGGATCTGGAAGAGGTCCGGCGCAAGGAGGAGATTCTGCGGGCGATCAGCGACGCCACCCGGGAGTCGTTCGACGATTCGTTGGAGGGCAGACGGGCCGCGGACCTCAAGCAGTTGGAGGCCGACGAGTTGCAGGCCAACCGCGAATTCAACGAGTTGCTCGCCACAGAAGCGGAAAAGGAGAATCTGCGGCAGTCTTTCGAAAATGCGCGGGCGCGCGTAGAGCGCGAGTACGAACGGGACAAGAAAGACCGGGCCCAATCGCTCGCCGACAAGTTGCTGAACATCGAACTGCAGGCCGCGGGCAACGGCATCGAAGCACAACTACAGCGCGACCTCGCCGATCTGCGAAATCAGGAAAAGGCCGATCTGCTCGAACTCACCAACCTGAAGGCCACGGAGGAGGAAAAAATCCGACTCGTTGGGTATTACGAGGCCCTCCGCACCAAAACCGAACAAGACGCAGAAAAAGAACGGCGCTCGCTGGCGTTCGACGCCCGACAGCGCAAAATCGACGACGCCGTGTGGATCGGCGAAAACCTGCTGAACATCGCGGACATTTTCAACAACGCGCAAGACAAAGACAGCGAGGAGGCCGCGCGGCGCCAATTTGAACTCAACAAGAAAATCCAGCGTGCGCAGGTGTATTTGGCCACTGCGTCCGGCATAATGCAACAACTCGCCGTGCCTCAGGACGCCCTCACGGGTGCCAATTTCGTGAAGGCGGCGATAGTAGCCGCCACCGGGGCCGCGCAACTCGTCGCTATCAACAGCACACAATTCGACGGCGGCGGCAGTTTCGACGATAGTTTCGACAGCGGGGAAACCGCGGTCCAGCCGGTCGACCTGTCTTTCATGCAAAACCGCGGGCTCGAAGGATCCATGCGGGCCTACGTGGTAAATGAAGACATCCAAAACAGCGCCATGCGCGAACAGAAAATCGCAAACCAAATCTCACTATGAAATTAATTGAACTTTACATCGACGACGCCGACGACGTGCAGGGCGTCAGTGCCGTGTCCCTCGTGCACATGCCCGCCATCAAGGCCAATTTCATGAAATT
>JBIKUM010000570.1:0-2594 GCA_044347585.1 Terrimicrobiaceae bacterium | reverse complement strand
CCGGCATCCGCGCCGGGGCGACCTGCTGATCACCCTGACCTCCCCCAAAAATAAAGTCGTCACCGTGTATCGCACCGTATCGCTGAAGCAGGCCAGCCCATCCCATCTTTCCACCAACCGGCTGGTTTTCGGCTTTGACGGTCAAACCGCCAATGGGGTCTGGAAGCTTTCCATCAAAGACGCGTACAGGACCCGCACGGGAACCTTGGACGCCGCCACGTTGCATTTGACGACCCGCTGATTTCGCTAGCGGTACCTAGGGATTTTCTCTCTCGGCCTTATCCACCGCCCGGGCTAGGGCGTTGAAGTCGTTTTCCGGCACGTCCTGCAGATAGGCGAATAGATATTCCTTGGCCTCCTGGCTGAGGGGGTGGGTGGGGTCGAGAGCCAAGCGATACAGGGGGCGTAGCCGGACGAGATCAGGACGGCGGAGGACGTCCCGCAGTAGCTCCTCCCGGCAATCCTCCGGTTGCTTGCCGTCGAGCAGAAAGGGTAGTAGGCGCCAATACTCCTCATCCGGGCAGTAGTTTCCGGCGAGTTGGATGAGAAAGGATCGATCTTCGGCCGGGGTAGTTGAGAGAAGAGCGAGAAGGCGCGAGCTGGTTTCGCCGGGTGTAAGGTCGGCGGACAGAACATCACTGATCCGATCGGCATCAGTAGTCGGTTCTGCAGTCGGCTCAGTCGGATCCGTCTTTTGGGATGGGATAGATGGGGTTGGAGCGGTCATATCCGCAGGATTGCGCAGGCTGGTTTGCTTGGCGGGTTCGGAAGGAGCCTGGGATGGCCGGCAACCCGCCACGGCAATGACTAGCACCAGAAGCAACGGGCCGACTCGGGCGGCTTCCGCGAGTTTCAACGGGGGTCGAAGGGGAACAGGCCCCTAAGGAAAAGGTCAGACCGGACCGGCTATTCCACGACGTCGGCGTTCTGGGTGTACCCCAAGCCGACAAAATAATCGATCACCCAGTCCTTGGCCCTCTGATTGGTAGCCAACCCTGCCCGCACATCGTTGAGTGCCTTGGTAAGGGGGACCTCCAAGGTGCCAACCCAGTTGGCCATCCAAGGGGCCCGAGTCCCGGTGCTCAACCGATCTCCTGTCCAGCCTGCGTCTATCCGCAGTATGGAGAATTTTAGGGTGGCGGCATAGCGACCGGAAATTCCGATATTTTTGCCTTTGTTGGGCCAGGAGACAAGGCTACCTGTTCCAAAAAATACCCCGTGATCGGAAACCCCGTTTCCATCCACCGGTCCGTACTGGGAGTAGGCCACGAAGAAGGTGTTGGCGCTCCGTCCCCAGCTTAGGCGATGCCAATCGTTAATGTTGTCCGACCAGATCTTTCTAAAGACAGTCTTTGACTTTGGATTGTAGTGAATCCAGGTATCATTATCACCCTCAGCCTCTGTGAAAGAGTACTGCGGCTCTCCCAAGTTAATCAGCAGAAGCGAACGTTCCGTCCCAGCCTCTTTGGTGGAATAAACGAGCCACGGTCCACCAGCCCGCAAGGAAGGTAAGGTAAGCCCAAGAACAATAGCCAAGGTCAAAGCCAGTTTTGTTTTCATGCAATTACCCTAATCAGACGAAAACTTTATAAAAGTAGAAAATACAAGCGGACAGTTAGCCCGGTGCTGAGGCGCTCCTATTCCTGATCTTGTGCCAGACGCCGGCGGGTTTCTTGCAATGACTGTTGCCGGCCAAAAAACCAAGTCAAGTAGGCGAAATTCAGCGTACTCCAAAGCGCAAGAGCGACCAGATACTTGTGGCTGCAGGGGGCCATCATGGGAAGGAGGCGCCAAAGGGCAAAAGCGGCCAAGCCCAGCCAAAGCAAAACCCAGTGCAGGGTGAAGAAGCTGAAAAAGCGCAAAGGGGAGGAAGGCACAAAGCCGCCGATTTTGGGGGCATCGATGGGGTAGAAATAAAGATCCTCGATCTCGGATCCGACCAGAGTGCCTTTACCGAGTGCCTTGTTCAGCTGCGTCTCTAGGTGACGGGCGTGGAGACGGGCGAAGTCGACGAAGTGCAGGTAGAAACAGGACTGGGTCCCGGCGGTGATGACCAGGAAGGGAACGAGCGCCAGAGAGAAGGGGCTGTCCCAGAAAAGGCATACAATCACTAGGACGAGGAAAAAATAGAGGCCGTGGAAGAACTTCTTATGGTAGGCGTACTGCATCTCCCGCATCCGGCGGAGCTGTTCTGACTGGACGTGAACGCAAGAGACTGCGCGACCTGATTGCATCTAGGGAAGTTTGGCAAAAAAAGGCGATTGCGACCAGCTAACAGGTTTGCCTCCCGCTAGGGGGTTCATGGGTCCGGCCTTTCCATTCCGTCCAAGAGCCGGCAAAATTTAAACTCTTTGAAAATTCTTGGGATCTCGGCTTTTTATCACGACTCCGCCGCTGCCTTGGTGGTCGATGGAAAAATCTTCGCGGCGGCCCAAGAGGAGAGGTTCACCCGCAAGAAACACGACGAAGCTTTTCCGGTAAAAGCAGCGGAATACTGCCTGCGTGAAGCCGGCATCCGAGACGGGGAATTGGACTATGTGGCTTTTTACGAAAAGCCGATCCGGAAATTTGACCGCCTCCTCGAGACTTATCTG
>JBIKUM010000454.1:0-5068 GCA_044347585.1 Terrimicrobiaceae bacterium | reverse complement strand
GCCTCGATGGACGAAGCACCATGGCGCCCCGTAGCTCAATTGGATAGAGCAACTGCCTTCTAAGCAGTCGGTTGTGGGTTCGATTCCCGCCGGGATCACGATTTGAGTTTGAGTTTGAGTTTGAGTTTTAGTTTGGGTTTGAGGGTGGCGCTGTGCGGCGAGTTTTCAGTTGGCGCGATGTTTGTTTCAGTCGGCTCTTGATGACAAATTCAGCGACCAAGTTTCGAAACGAACACGCAGGAGAATGGTCGAAATGCCAATTATTAGCTTGGGACATATTGTGTCCCCTGTTTGAGGACGAGGCAGTTTCCCGCGTGGGGGTTTTACGGGGATTTGCCGGAACGGGTAAAACCTTTTGGGTCGCACAAGTCATTCGCTGGTTAGAGAGCGAAGGCTGGGTGGTCAAGGTGATGACGCCCACAGGTAGGGCGGCTCAAGTACTAAATGACCGACTTGTCCCATATAGAGTACGAGCTCAGGTAAGGACGATTCACAGCGCAATCTATGAGGTAGAGCCGGAGGATTTTTCTACGAATCAGTTGAATTTGTTTGCGAAAACGCGAACCATTCAGGAGGAATTTCCAACTGTCTATGTTGTAGACGAAGCGAGTATGGTAGGGGGCATAAAGAGCACCCAGGAAGCGACAGGCGTGAAGTTTGGATCGGGAAGCATCTTACATGACTTGATAGAAGCGAGTTGTGTGGCTTCACGCAGCGATGTTAGGATGCTTTGGATTGGAGACCCAGCGCAGCTTCCTCCTGTCTCCATGTTCAATCAGATTGCTCCAGCACTTGATACAACACAGCTCAGGAAGGTGTTAGATGAAGGTGGTTATGTTGGAGATGTTTTAGAGGCTGAGTTGCGCACGGTCGTGCGCCAAAAAGAAGGCCCCTTGGTGGAGTTTATTTCTCAAATAAGAACAGCATTAGAGCTGGGTGAACAGCTGCCTAAAAAGGGCAATAATGAAGTTCGCCGGCTAGATCGTGATCTATTTGTTACCGAATATTTGAAACGGACGGCGTTTGGACGACAGCCAGAGAATGCGGTGGTACTGGCTCATTCAAATGTAGCTGTTTCTGCAATAAACACGAGTATTCGGAACGCCTTGGGCAGGACAGGTGTAGGGCTTGCTGAGGGGGAGTTGTTGCTAATCAAAAGAAATAGTGTCTTGTCTGATTTTGGGGACCTAGAGATTTCAGGAGGAAAGCGTGCTTTACGTAATGGAACGTTTGTGGTCGTGCACAGTGAGCCGCGCATGTTACCGAAGCGGATGGTTCGCTTGAATCGGGAAGAGATCAACTTGGAGTTTTGGGCTGTGAGAATCAAACCGGTTGGGACATCCGACATCCTCGATGTAGTCATATTGAAGAACTACTTGGATTCTGATTTGAATGGTGGGAATTCGCGCAAACGGAGTGAACTGTATTCAAAACTTGACACAGCACTTTTGGTCGATTTTCAACTCAGGATGCGTGAAAAGCGGAATTTAAAGCCCGCGAAGCCTGGAGACGAGCACTACGAACGATACCGAACCCATGCACGTTCAGACCCCTTTTTAAATGCATTGCGCGTTCAATATGGCTATTGTGTGACTGTACATAATGCCCAGGGAGGAGAGTGGGATACTGTTTTCGTTGACCCAGCATCGAACCATGAACGTGAATGGCAAGCCTCGCCCAAGCACCTCTACTCTTTCACGAGGTGGGTGTATACTGCAAGCACTCGCGCAAAACGTGATCTGTGGTTTATCGGGGCGGAGCGTTTGCTCGCAGTTGATGCAGAACCGCAGGAGTGAAGTTTGATGTTTAAATCTTGATCTTATGCCTAAAACAGGCCAAATGTCCACGGGGATTCACTTCGATTGAATTGGACAGGATTAAACTCTGTTGAATGCATCCGGGATGTTCACATTCGAACCACCAAATTCTCGAGATGCGTTACTCCCTTTTTCTTTTGGTGTTTCTTGCTCTGAATGTTGCGGCCCGTGCACAGAGTGCGTACGAAATCATAGCCCCTGTCTTTCCGTTTAACAAATCGGATTTCAGGTCATACATCGACGACTTTAATCTGGATGGCATCGATGACGTGCTGGGGTATTCCATTTCGCCAGGTGAGGTTTACAGAGTTTATCTTGGGGAGAGTGGTAGTTTTTCCGAGCTTACCCCTGCAACGCCCTTGCCGGGTGAGGGGAGGTTTCTGCATAGTATTTTGGACTTAAACAAGGACTGGTATCCAGATTTAGTTTTCTCCAACAATGCGCAGGATACACTGTTTTTGTACACGAATGTAAATGGAGTTGATTTCGTGGTTTGTCCTGCGATTCTGCCCCCGCATTCGTTAGGGTTCCCAGTGTCTCAATACCGAGGAAGTAGGATTGTGGATTTGAATGATGATGGAATTTTAGACCTCCTAGTATTTCGATTTGCCTCAGGGGTGACAACCTGTACGATGGCATCCGGAGGGTTGTCCAATGGTTGCTTGAATTTTGATTTCGATAGTGCGATGATTGTCGTTTCCACCGCCGGCGAGGTCGGGGCTATTAAACATGTGGATGTCGACGGTGATTTCGATTTGGACCTCCTCCTTGGTAAAGGAACAAACCAATACTCTGCCACGGTACCCGAAACGTACATCAACCAGGGGAATGGAGTTCTGAGCGGGCCTGTAGCAAATGGCATGACAGCTACACGGCATGGTGGTTTTGGCACAGCGGGATATTTCACAGACGATGATGCCGTGGATTTCGTTTCCGGCGCAGCCGATTGTTGCACTTCACAAGGAAGATTTATTTATAAAAGCACTGATGCACCGGGGCAGTTTACGCAAATAAATAATGCACTGCCCATTTATTTAAACCCATACTATTCGGCGGCAACTGTGTGTGATATGAATTTGGATGGACGGGAAGACGTTCTCTGGACGGATATGACAGCCATCGGATCTGCTCGACTTCAATTGCATGAACAGCTGAGTGATGAGACATTCATTCAAAATGCCCAGGGATACAATTTGCATCATGGGCTTGCCTCAGGTGGTTGCTGCCCTATTCTGCGTGGAAATCATGCGCGGATCATTGATTTAAATGCGGATGCAAAACCCGATGTGGTAGTCAACACGTATCGCTTTAACTATTCAGTAGCTCCTCAGACAGTAAATGTGCAATTGGTGAATAATCTCGAGTCGAATTCAGTGAGAATTAGACTGCGCGGCTGTACATCTTCCTCGACAGGATATGGCGCAAAGGTCAGAGTACTGGTAAACGGAGTTTGGCGCACAAAGGGAATGTTATCTGAAACACATTCTTTGGGAGCAGATCCTTCTATTTACATCGGTCTCGGCGCAGCAACGAGCGTTGATTCCATTGTGGTCGAATGGGACGAAGGAGTTGTTTCCTATCATCAGGGGGTGGTTGCTGGGACCTCATTAACACTGTACGAATCACCAGCTTGTATGGCATCAGGCCCTTTCATCCCCGGGTGCACAGATGAAACGGCATGCAATTACTCGTCGTCAGCGAATTCGAATGACGGTACGTGTATCTACCCCGTGGTAGCAAGTGATTGTAATGCCGGAGGGGAAAGCTGTGCTTCTGGGGAAGTTTGGGTTGCGAGCATTCAGGAGTGTATCCAAGGTTCGCTCTATGATATCAACGCCGATGGCTGTGTGACTATGCTTGATTTCGTTGAGTTTTTAGCGTTCTATGGCAGCTGCACAAACCTTCCGCTAGTGCTCATTCCCGAATGTGCAGGTTGTCCACCGGTTGCACACTTCGATGGCAACGGAGATATGTGCGTTACGTCTGAGGATTTAATTCAAATTCTCGCCGTTTTCCAGGCGTGCTTCGACAACTGATAATTGGTTTGCAAAAGCCGGATGCGGCTGTCCCACCAGTTTTCCGCGTACGGTGCGGCGCTTACGCCAAAACTTGAGCCGGTGCTTCCAGCCACCCCGGTGCAGCCGAGGTTTTTCGTGGTCCGTTTCTTCACTGAGGGAAGTTTCAACCTGATTCGGACCGGCATGGACGAGCGGCCCCTCGGCCGCGGCCACGGGTTTTACGTTGAAGCCGAGAAAGGAGAGGACCACGGCGAATCGGAAGGCCAAACGTGCCCGGCCGACGAGTTGGCGTTGGTGAGGGAGTTGGTCCTCGGTGAAGATTCCGCACACTCCGTCGGTGAGGGAGGCCTGGATTTCTGTTGAGGATTTCCCGCGGAAATCCACTGTTTTACACGAACACGATGCGCACGCAAAGCCGCCCGGAACGGGCTGCATCCGATTCAGCAGCATGGGACATGGGCGCGCGATGTGCAGCGGAGAAGGTGAAGATTCGTTGTGCATAAAAAAAGAACGCAGCAACAGAAAAACTGTTGCCGCGCTCTGAAAAAAAGTCGCCGTCAGCGCACCTCGACCTTCACCGCGCGGTCGCCGCTGCGGAAGAGGTAGAGGCCCGATGGGAGGGAAGAGGCGTCGAATGTGAGGAGGCCGCCGGTGTGGAGGCCGGTGGCGGCGGTGCGGCCGGAGCTGTCGAAGAGGGACCAGGTGGATCCTGCGACACAACCGTCGATGGTCAGGGCTGCGGCCGTCGGGTTCGGGTAGGCCTTCAGGGTGCCTGCGGTGGATTGCAGGTCGCCGACGTTCGCGGTGGAGCACTCGAGGGTGAAGGTGGGGCTGGTCATGGCGAGGGCCATGCCGGCGTTCATGTCGTGGACATGGAAGGCGACCGACGTGCCACACGGGTAGGGGCCGTGGAGGGCAGTGCCTTCGTCCGCGGCCATCCACGCGGAGGTGCCGTTCGAGGGGACGACGGCGTAGGTGGAGCTGAGCTCCGACCAGTTTGCCGCGACGTAGAATTGGTTGCCGTCGGGCACGAGCACCATGCCGATGTTCGGGGTGGCCAAACCGTAGAAGCACGATCCGTCTTCGAACTCCGCCTCCGGCCAGTAATTGATGGCGCCAGGATCCAGACAACCGCCACAGTAGTAGGTGCAGGTGCCCGGATCGCATGTGGCCTCCGCGTCGTAGTTGCAGGCGAGCGGGTCGGTGCAGCCGACGGTTTGGCCGTCGCTCGCG
>JBIKUM010000223.1:0-5073 GCA_044347585.1 Terrimicrobiaceae bacterium | reverse complement strand
ATGCTCAATGGGCTCCGCAACCGCGTCACCCTCCGCACCGACGGCGGCATGCGCAGCGGCGAGGACATTGTTTACGCCGCCCTTCTCGGAGCCGAGGAGTTCAACTTCGGCACCGCCGCCCTCATCGCGATGGGCTGCGTGTATGTCCGCCAGTGCCATCTCAACACCTGCCCGGTCGGCGTCGCCACGATCGACGACCGGCTACGCGCCAAATTCAAAGGCCGCCCGGAAAATGTCGTCGCCTTCTTCAACGGCGTCGCCACCGAGGTCCGCGAAATGATGGCCCGCCTCGGCTTCCGCACCATTGATGAAATGGTCGGCCGTGTGGAATGCCTCCGCCAAAAGGAAATCCCAAACCACCCGAAAGCCAACACCCTCGACCTCTCACGCCTGCTTGTGAATGTCGCAGCCGATGATCCATCCGCCGTGCGCCACGCCACCCGCTCGCGCAATGATGGACCCGAGGACTCGACACTCGACGAGACCGTTCTCCAGGACGCGAAGGACGCCATCACCGATGGCCGTCCCATTTCCCTCTCCTATGAGGTCGAAAACACCAGCCGCTCGGTGGGAACCCAGGTCTCCGGCGAGATCGGCTACCAGTGGGGCGAGGAAGGCATTGCCAATGGCACCGTCGAACTCAAGCTCAAGGGCAGCGCGGGACAAAGCTTCGGCGCGTTCCTCTCGCCCGGCGTGCGACTCCTCCTCACCGGCGAAGCCAACGACTATGTCGGCAAAACCATGAGTGGAGGCGAAATCGTCATCAAACCCGAGCCCGAATCGCTCTTCATCCCCCACGAGGCCATGATCATCGGCAATACCGTGATGTATGGCGCCAGCGGTGGACGCCTCTTCGCAAACGGCCGCGCCGGCGAGCGCTTCTGCGTCCGCAATTCCGGCGGCACAGCCGTCGTCGAAGGCATCGGCGACCACGGTTGCGAATACATGACCAACGGAACCGTCGTGGTCCTCGGCCGCACCGGCAAAAACTTCGGCGCCGGCATGACCGGCGGCGCGGCCTACATCCTCGACCTCGAGAACCGCTTCGAGCGCCTCTACAACAACCAGCTCATCTCGATCTCGCGTCTGGCCGCCGACTCGGACATCGCAACACTCAAGGCCCTCATCCAAGAGCACCACGACCTCACCGGCAGCCCCCGCGCCGCCGAAATCCTCGGAGCCTGGGACAAATTCCAGCCCCTCTTCTGGAAGGTCAGCCCGAATGTCCCCACCGCCAAACCCGTCCCCGAGCCATCCAAAGAGCCCGAGGCCACCGGCAAAGTCATCAGCGAAGAAGTCATCGCTTCACGCTAAGGGCAACAATTTCTCGTCTCCGCGCCGCCAAGCGCGCGCGGAGGCGAAAAGGCCACGAGACGAAGAAAGAAACCAACGCAGGGAGTGATTCGTTCATCGTCGGGGCATTCACGCGAGTGCATCTCACGGTCGAGACGACCGTGCTCCCCTCTTCCGCGCGTCAGCGCGATTCGTGAAAATTGGGAGGGTCATCGTCTCGCATGACCCATTTTTCAGCCGCGCAGCGGCGTTTCTGCGAGCACGCGGGGTGATGGGGAGCGGACGGCGTGGTAGCGGAGCGGTTCAATCTTGGGTCAAGCCGGAGGTTGACCCTCCAAAAAGACGCAGCGCGTCAGCGCGATTCCTGCAAATTGGGAGGGTTCATCGTCTCGTATGACCCATTTTTCAGCCGCGAAGCGGCGTTTCTGCGGGCGCGCGGGGTGGTGGGGAGCGGGCGGCGTGATAGCGGAGCGACTCAATCTTGGGTCAAGCCGGAGGTTGACCCTCCAAAAGTCACTGCGCTTCCGCGCGATTGCCATGCAGGGCAATTGCTCTCGCCTTGCCCTAATTTTTGAGGGCAAGGCGTGTTTGATCCGAATGTTACTTCTCGTCCAGGGCAGTGACGCCGGGGAGGGCTTTGCCTTCGAGGAGTTCGAGGGAGGCGCCTCCGCCGGTGGAGCAGTGGGTGACTTTGTCGGCGACGCCGAATTTTTTGGCGGCGGTGGCGGTGTCTCCTCCGCCAACGATTGTGATGGCACCTGATGCGGTGGCTGCGGCGACAGCGGCGGCCATGGATTTTGTGCCTTCGGCGAATTTCTCGAATTCGAAGACGCCGGCTGGGCCGTTCCAGATGATGGTTTTGGCGCGGGCGATGGCGGCGGCGAAGATTTCGCGGGACTTGGGTCCGCAGTCGAGGCCTTCGAGTCCATCGGGGATGCCGGATTTATCATCGGCGTGGCCGACTTCGGCGTCGGGCGAAAAGGCGGTGGCGGTGATGTAATCGACAGGCAGGTGGATTTGGACGCCACGGGCTTTTGCTTTTTCCATCAACTCGGCGACGATTTTAGCACCTTCGGGATCGAAGAGGCTGTTTCCGATCGGCATGTTTTCGAGAACCTTCTTGAAGGTGTAGGCCATGCCGCCGCCGATGATGATTTCGTCGGCGGTCTCGATGAGGTTGCGGATGAGTGGGATTTTGTCGGCGATCTTGGCCCCGCCGAGGATGGCCAGGAGCGGGCGCTGGGGGTTGTCGAGAACGGCGGCGAAGGCGTCGAGTTCCTTCTGCATGAGGAAGCCGGCGACTTTGGGAAGATCCACGCCGACGACGGAGGAATGGGCGCGGTGGGCTGTGCCGAAGGCGTCGCTCACGAAGACATCGCCTAGCTTGGTGAGGCTGGCGCGGAAGGCCGCGACTTTTTCGGGATCGGCTTTGGTGGAGGTGCCGTCTTCGTTTTTGACTTTGCCTTCTTCTTCGATGTGGAAGCGGAGATTTTCGAGGAGGACGACTTCGCCGGGCTGGAGCGAGGCGCAGGCGGCTTCGACTTCGGTGCCGACACAGTCGCTGAGAAACTTCACGGGCTTGCCGAGGAGTTCGGAGAGTTTTTCAGAAACGGGCTTGAGGGAGAATTTTTCCACGACTTTGCCATCCGGGCGGCCGAGGTGGCTCATGAGCACGACGGAAGCGCCTTCATTGAGGGCGTGTTGGATCGTGGGTAGCGCGGCGGAAATGCGCTGGGTGTTTGTAATGGCGCCGGTCTTTTTGTCTTGGGGAACATTGAAGTCGACGCGCATAAGGACGCGTTTGCCTTTTACGGAAATGTCTTTGATGGATTTTTTCATAGCTGGTGATGGGTTGGGTGCTTCAAAAAAATGACCACAGAGTTCACAGAGAGCACCGAGGTTTTTATTTCCTCCGTGGTCTCTGTGTCCTCTATGGTCAATGAATGAGATTGTTCAGTTACTTCGCGATGACGCGGACCATCTCGAGGACTTTGTTGGAATAGCCCCACTCGTTGTCATACCAGGACACGAGTTTGACGAAGGTCGGGTCGAGGGCAATGCCGGCTTCGGCGTCGAAGACCGACGTCTGGGTTTCGCCACGGAAGTCTGTGCTGACGACTTTCTGGTCGGTGTAGCCGAGGATGCCTTTCAGCGGGCCTTCGGAAGCGGCTTTGATGGCGGCGCAGATCTCCTCGTAGGAGGCTGGCTTGTCGAGCTCGACAGTGAGGTCAACAACCGAGACATCGGAGGTAGGAACGCGGAAGGCCATTCCGGTGAGTTTTTTGTTGAGGGCGGGAATGACCTTGCCCACGGCTTTGGCAGCGCCGGTCGAGGATGGGATGATGTTCTCAAGAATGCCGCGTCCACCGCGCCAGTCTTTGCTGCTCGGGCCGTCCACGGTTTTTTGCGTGGCTGTGGCAGCGTGAACGGTGGTCATGAGACCGCGTTTGATGCCGAAGGTGTCGTTGATGACTTTGGCGAGAGGGGCGAGGCAGTTTGTGGTGCAGCTCGCGTTCGAGATGATCGCTTCGCCGGCATAGCTGGTGTGGTTCACGCCGTAGACAAACATCGGGGTCTCGTCCTTGGAAGGAGCGGACATGATGACTTTCTTGGCGCCGGCCTTGAGATGGGCTTCGGCGCTGGCTTTGTCGAGGAAGAGACCTGTGGATTCCACCACGATATCGGCGCCGACTTCGTCCCACTTGAGAGTGGTTGGATCCTTCACGGCGGTGAGGCGGATTTTGTTGCCGTTGACGATGAGATGATTGCCCTCGACCGAAACTTCGCCTTCGAAGCGACCGTGAACCGAGTCGTATTTGAGCATGTAAGCGAGATACTCGGGTTCAAGAAGATCGTTGATGCCGACAACTTGAATGTCCTTGCTGAAATTTTTAACCGCCGCACGGAAGACCATGCGCCCAATGCGTCCGAAGCCGTTGATACCGATTTTAACCATGATGTTTTATTATAGAATTGTTTTTGATGTTCCGGACGGGGAGCCGCATTAAAAATGGCGGGAGAGGCAGCGTCAATCGCGAAAGGCGAGGCGCTGCCCGGCTTGGGAAGAAACTATCCGCAAGGCCGAACTCTCAGCAAACGATGGGAGTGAATTGCTTGTGCTCAACAAGAAATTCCTCGTCGGCGCCGGAGTAGAGATTCCCGAAGGTGGGAGTGGGAATGCGGGGCGTGGGATTTGTTTTGCTGCTGAGCGAGAAGGCGCGGCGCTCGCTGATGGCGTGGTGGGCGCGTTTCCACAGCATGGATTTCATGCACTCGTCGGGTAGGCAGTTGATGAGTTGCGTGGCTTCGTCCCAGCGTTTTTCGCCGCTGAGGAGCATGGCCGCATTCA
This sequence comes from Terrimicrobiaceae bacterium, assembly GCA_044347585.1. Classification (GTDB taxonomy): domain Bacteria; phylum Verrucomicrobiota; class Verrucomicrobiia; order Chthoniobacterales; family Terrimicrobiaceae; genus UBA967. The sequence continues at coordinate 431 of JBIKUM010000223.1, read as the reverse complement.
TGACAGGCGCGTCGTCGAGGGGCCACTTGTTTGCGCAGGCTGACCAACTCTCAATAGCAGCGGCTGTATCGCCGAGGCGGTAGTGCATGCAACCGGCAGCCAGAAGGGCATAGCCGGAGGTGCGGTTCAGAACGGGCATTTCGGGCAGGACATCGCGGAGGAATTTTTCAGGCTCCTCGCGGTATGCCCACGAAATAAGGGTGCGGAACGACTCGGGGCATTCGGCTTCCTGGGCGCGGAATTCCTCGATGAGCGGACGCAGAAGCGGAATCTCGGGAAGGTTTGCAAGACTGGCTCCTGGAGTTTGGAGCAGGTGGCAAACGAGGTGGTTGCGGGCACAGCCGAAGCGGCCTTTGGAGGCTTGGAATTTCGCGAAAGTGAGCTGTTGATCCAAGACCATGGATGCGATGCGGTCGCGGAGCGCACGAAAG
>JBIKUM010000222.1:0-5076 GCA_044347585.1 Terrimicrobiaceae bacterium | reverse complement strand
TTTAGGACAAGATCGGCATTGACAAAATCCCCACATCCATCGATTTTTTGCCCTCATCGTAACCCTCGCCTAGGGTTTCAATATGGTGGTCGTAGCTCAATGGCAGAGCTCCAGGTTGTGGTCCTGGCTGTTGCGGGTTCGAGTCCCGTCGATCACCCCACTTTCGATCCTCCCCTGCAATTATTCGCGTGATCCCCCGCCTGCCTTCTGGTTTTTTGTAGCGCAAGATGGCCAGCAATTTTGGAACTTTATTTCGTATCTCCACTTGGGGCGAGTCGCACGGCGGTGGAGTAGGTGTTGTGATCGATGGATGTCCACCGCGCCTCCCGCTCTCCGAGGCAGACATCCAGCCCGATCTCGACCGTCGCCGCCCAGGGCAAAGCGACATCGTCACTCCCCGAAAAGAGGAGGATACTTGCAAGATCCTCTCCGGCGTTTTTCGAGGAGTCACGCTGGGCACGCCGATCTCGATTTTTGTGCCAAACACCGACGCCCGCCCGGAGGCCTACAGTGAGATGCAAACCCACTTCCGGCCATCGCACGCGGATTTCACCTACCAGTCGAAATACGGAGTTCGCAACTGGGAGGGTGGGGGACGCTCCTCGGCGCGGGAGACGATTGGTCGCGTGGCTGCTGCGGCTGTCGCTAAGAAAGTGCTGAAGGTTCTTTTTCCTGACACCGAGATTCTCGCGTGGGTCTCGCGTATTCACGATATCGAGTCGCAGGTCGATCCCGCCTCGGTCAGCATGGCAGCTATCGAATCAAATTCCGTCCGCTGCCCGGATGCGCAGGCTGCCGAAGCCATGATTGAGCGAATTAAAAAAATCCGCAGCGAGGGGAACAGCGTCGGCGGTTTGATTGATGCCACTGTGCGAGGGATGCCAGTCGGGCTTGGAGAGCCAGTCTTCGACCGCCTCGAGGCGGATCTCGCAAAAGCCATGCTCAGCCTGCCCGCAACGAAAGGCTTCGAGGTTGGCTCAGGCTTCGCAGGAACCCTTCTCACAGGTCTGGAGCACAACGACCCCTTCGAAATCCGCGATGGGGCCGTTCATACGACTTCAAACCGCTCGGGCGGCGTTCAAGGCGGCATCAGCAATGGCGAGCCTCTGCTCTTCCGAGTGGCATTCAAGCCGACAGCCACCATTTCCAAGCCGCAGGCGACCGTTACCACCTCCGGCGAGGAGTCCACTCTCGCCGCGCGCGGTCGCCACGACCCATGCGTGTTGCCGCGCGCTGTGGTGATGGTCGAGGCCATGACGGCCCTGGTGCTTGTGGATCACGCCCTGCGCCAACGCGCCCAGGATTGTCTCCCAAGGTAAGCAGGCATGTCCGACCTCGGCTCTCCATTCTGGCAGAATGTCCTGCTCTACAGTGCAGCCGTTTTCATGCTCTGGGAAATCTACGCCGGCTGGCGGCGCGGGCTCATTCGCGGGGGGCTGCATTTCGGTGCCTTCGTCGCTTCGGGCCTGCTCGGCATGCTGGTGGGGCAGACCGTTGGAGCTGTCATCGGCCTGGTTTTGCCTGGTGTTGCATTCTTGGCGGGATTGATTGCTGGAGGCGCTGCGGCTCTCGTCACACTTGGTGTCTGCCTCTTCCTCGGGGCTGTCCTTTTTAAACGAACCTCGCACCAGCCCCCCGGTCTCGTCCGTTGGACCTTTGGCACCGGTGGTGCCATTTTCGGACTTCTCACCGGCCTCTTCATTCTCTGGGGCGCGGTCTCCATCATACGCACTTCGGGCGCCGTTGCGAAATCCGGCATGGCTGGGCAAAAATCCCAGGACACGCCGGCTTCGGCCCGCACATTTGCCATGCTCAAGGATTCCCTCGAAATGGGCCCCGTTGGTGAGATTGTGGAGTCTGTAGACATTCTCCCTTCACAAGCCTACGAGAACATTACGCGCATTGGGCAGTTGACGAAAAACCAAGACGCGCTCGTGCGTTTTCTCGATTATCCTGGCGTGCAGGAAATCGTCACTCACCCGCGCATTCAGGCCTTGATGCAGGATCCCGTCGTCGTGCAATCGGCGGAGAATAAAAATTTCATCGCACTCATCCAGAGCCGCACGGTTCTGAATGCCGCCACCGATCCTTCGTTGCAAAAGCTCATCATGGCACTCGATCTCGAAAAAGCTCTCGATTACGCCATGCCACCAAAGCAAAATCCCACCCCTTCCAAAAAGACACCATGACAGATTACATCGCCACCATCGGCCTCGAAGTCCATGTTCAGCTCAAAACCCGCAGCAAGATGTTTTGCTCCTGCGCGGTGGAATACGGCGCCGAGCCGAATACCAATGTCTGCCCGGTCTGCCTCGGCATGCCCGGTGCCCTGCCTGTCATGAACGAAGAGGCTCTCAAGCTCACCGCGCTCGCAGGCCTCATGCTGGGCTGCGAGATCGGGCCGGTCTGCAAGTTCGACCGCAAAAACTATTTCTACCCCGATATGCCGAAGAACTACCAGATCAGCCAATACGATCTGCCCTTCTGCCTCGGCGGCACCGTTCCTCTCCACGATCTCGCGTATCCGAAGGACGCCCAGAAAAGCATCGCCACAAAGGATAAAAATATCCGTCTCGTTCGCATCCATATCGAGGAGGATGTCGCCAAGAGCTTCCACATGGAAACCGCCACCGGCATCGATTTCAACCGCGCCGGCACTCCATTGCTCGAAATCGTTGGCGAACCCGATATTTCCTCGCCCGAAGAGGCATTCGCTTATCTCACCGTTCTCCAGCAGGTCATGATCTACGGCGGCATCAGCGACGCCGACATGGAGAAAGGCCAGCTTCGTTGCGATGTCAATGTCTCGGTCCGTCCCGTCGGCACCGAAAAATACGGCACCAAGATTGAGGTGAAAAATCTCAACTCCATCTCCGGCGTCCGCCGCGCTCTCGCCTTCGAGATTCCCCGCCAGATCGAAGCCCTTCGCGGTGGGGCCACGCTCCAGCAGGAAACCCGCCGCTGGGATGACACAAGAGGCGAGACGACCCTCATGCGAATCAAGGAAAGCGCGCACGACTACCGCTACTTCCCCGACCCCGATCTTCTGCCAGTAAAAACCGCCTCCCTCGTCGAAGCCGCCCGCGCTCGCAAGCCCGAGTTGCCGTGGGAAAAACGCGCCCGCTTCGTCAGCGAATTCGGCGTGAGCGATTACGATGCATCGGTGCTCGCGAACGACCTCGCTCTCGCTTCGTATTTCGAAACTGCCGCGCGCGGCGCCAAGAAGCCAAAGAATGTTGCCAACTGGATTCTCAACGACCTCCAGAGTGCCATCTCATCGGCCTCCGTCGGAATCGCCGAGTGTCCCGTCGCCCCCCATGCCCTCGACGAACTCGTGAACCTCATCGACTCCGGCGCCATCAATTCCAAGCAGGGCAAGGAAGTCTTCGCCGAAATGTTCAGCACGGGAAAATCCGCCGCCACCATCGTCGAGGAAAAAGGCCTCAAGCAGGAAAGCGACACCGGCGCCATTGAGGTCTTCGTGGATCAAGCCATCGCCGCCAATCCAGGCCCAGTAGCCGATTTCAAGGCAGGCAAAGTCTCAGCTCTCAACTTCCTCAAAGGCCAAGTCATGAAACTCTCCAAAGGCAAAGCCAACCCCGCCCTCGCCGGCGAGATTCTGGAGAAAAAACTCTCGTGTTAAAAAAAGGGGGCGCGTCCGTCCCGGGCGCATGCACGCTGGATTTCGAAACAACTAGGGTGTGCAGTTTTCAGTTTTCAGTTTTCAGTGTCGCCGCCCCATCCTTGTCGCTGCCTTCGCCCGCAGGATGCGTGTTTGCGCCCCTTTCCCATGCTTGATCAATGGACCGCCTGGACCCGCGAAGCGATGGTCTGGATCGAGCAAACCGGTCCCGTCGGCTGGATTTGGTTTGTCATTCTCTACACGCTGTCTTGTGTGCTTTTCCTGCCCGGCTCTGTTCTGAGCTTCGGTGCTGGTGCGGTGTATGGATTCTGGGGCGGCACGCTCCTCGTCTCCGTGGCCTCCATCGGCGGTGCGCTCGCAAATTTCCTCTCCACCCGCTACCTCCTCCGAGGCTGGATGGAGCGCCGCTTCGCCAAGAGCAAAAAATTCCACGCACTCAACCATGTCGCCACCAAGGATGCCTGGCGAATGATCATCCTCACCCGCATTTCACCCATCCTGCCCCACAGCCTTGTGAGTTGCGCTTTTGGCCTCTCGCGAATCAATTTCTGGCGTTACATCGTCGCCTCTTGGGTGGGCTTCCTGCCAATCAGTGCCGCCTATTCCTATAGCGGGGCGGTCATCGGCGCCGCTGCCAAAGGCGGCATCAACCAAGGCCCGTGGGCCTGGGCACTCTACGCCCTCGAGCTCGCCTTCACCATCGCCGTCACCGTCTGGATCACCCGCGCCGCACAAAAAGCCCTCCGCGCCGTCGCCCCCGAAGTCGTTGAAGAAGAAAAAAACACCACCCCCTGAAAGTTTCCCAAAATTTTGTTCAAAAAAACTTGAACAAATTTGCAGTTGAGCGAGGTTTTCCCTCGTCATCCCCCCTCACAGAGGCTCGTGGAAAACAATATTCTTACCATGCCGCCGGTAAAAGACACCCCTTTTACCAAAGGCGGCAGCTTGTCTGTAAAAAGCTCCCGATCCGCACGGGGAGCGGATCTCCAGACATTGCCGCCCGCTCCACTCAGCGCCTTTCAGCTCCAGTCTGTCTCTCTTTTTATTCATGTCTTCGGAGCCCTCTCGCTGCCGCGCTCCATCGGCGAAATCTACGGCCTCCTCTTCAGCACGCCGGAACCTCTCTCGCTCGACGATGTGCAAACCCGCCTGCAGCTTAGTCGCGGATCCGCGAGTGAAGGCCTGCGTTGGCTCCGCTCACTCGGCGCCGTGAACCAAGTCTACTTGGCCGGCATCCGCAAAGAGCACTTCACCGCCGAGACCAGCCTGCGCAAGCTCGCCAGCGGCTACCTCCGCGACCGCATCGATCCCCATCTCGAAAATGGCCCCAACCGCCTGAGCATCCTCGAGTCGAGCATCGACCCGGCCTCTCCCACCGCCCACTTCGAAAAATCCCGCCTCGGCCAGATCGCCGGCTGGTATAAGTTTTTCGG
>JBIKUM010000336.1:0-3133 GCA_044347585.1 Terrimicrobiaceae bacterium | reverse complement strand
GCCTGAAGCAACTGCGACGCTGAGACCTTTGGAACCGCCTTTCGCATCCCTCTGCAAGCCTACTTTGAACTCGGTGCCGCGAATTCCAGCCGTTCCAAGAGGAGTCGACACAGTGAGGCTGGAGCCGGGTTTCAATTTTTTGACCCCGGATGTCACATCTCCGTATTCAAGGTATGTAGAGAGCTTGGAATTGCTCGGCTCTGTTTTCATCTCGCTCAAGGCTTGTTCCGAAACCTCCCAAGGGGCCTGAAGAAATTCCTCAACAACAAAGTTCGACTCGGCTTCGACCTGAATCACCGAGCCGTTTTCAAATGCCAGAGAGACAGTGGATTTTTTATCCGTGATGATTTTTTCCCCCTGCTGCAAGGCCTGACCCTTGGCAGCATTTTTACTCTCCGTTGCGCCGGGCTTGATGATCACCGCCTTGCCTTCAACAGCCGTAATGATGATCGCCCCGCGCTTCATTTGAGCAGGATTGATCTCCTGCGCATTAACGACTGCGGTGAACGATAGAATCGCCGTTATGAGTGCGACGCGAAATAGATGGTCGAGATGACAAGGGTTTTTAAGCATATTGAGGGCAAGTATTTTTAGGGGAGACATCCTTTAAATTGCGTCACTCGCTGGTCCGCCGCAATAAAATTTTCTTTCCTAAAACCATTTGAAAAGTAATAGCCCGCGCGGTAGCGCGATCGTTTGCTTGGACATTCTCCGGTATATCCCATTTCTCTGGGTCGGTGTGGCATCAAAGAAGGGAGCACAGGCGTCTCGCCTGTGAGAGACATTCGTGTGGAAACCTCATCAATGAGCAAACACGCCGTGCACCTGCGCGGTCGAGACGGTCGCGCTCCTCTCTTCGCTCGGCAGCGTGCACTTAAAACTTCTCCCCCCTCGCTTAGCACCAACGCGCGCTTGCAAACACGCAGTGCGGTTTCCATGATGTGTGGCTCATGGATGCCATAATCGACCTGCTTCAGAAAAACGCCCTCATGCCGCGCGATGAGATGGCGCGTTTGCTTAATATGACCACTGCCGAGGTCGAGGCGGCCATAGCCAAGCTTGAGGCGGATGGCATCATTCTTGGTTATCAGCCTGTGTTGAACCGCGAAAAGTGGGACACCGACAAAGTCACGGCAGTCATCGAGGTGAAAATAACTCCCGAGCGTGATGGCGGCTTCGACCGCATCGCCTCGCGCATTGCGCGGTTTCCGGAGGTGCAGAGCTGCTACCTCGTGAGCGGCGGCTATGATCTGCTCATTTTGGTCGAGGCTCCGAATCTTCGCGCGGCTGCCGCATTCGTTGCCGAGCGGCTCAGCACTATTGATGCGGTGCAGTCCACCGCCACGCACTTCCGCCTGAAAACCTACAAGGAAAACGGCACATTTCATACCTTCGAGGCGAGCTCCGAGCGTCTCTCCATCACGCCGTGAGCATCGCCATCGCAGACCACATCCGAGACATCCCTCGCTCGGGAATTCGCGACTTTTTTGAAATTGTGCAGTCGATGGACGATGTCATCTCGCTGGGTATCGGCGAGCCGGACTTCGCCACGCCGTGGCACATCCGCGAGGCGGCGATTTACGCTCTGGAGCGGGGTCGCACTGGCTACACCTCGAACCTCGGCCTGCCGCGCTTGCGCCGGAGTATTTCCGACTACATCAACAAACATTTCGGCATTCGCTACGAACCACTCTCCGAGATTCTTGTCTCTGTGGGCGTCTCCGAGGCGATCGATCTCGCGCTACGCGCCTTGTTGAATGCTGGCGACGAGGTGATCTACCACGAGCCGTGCTATGTGTCCTACGCACCCACGATCACGATGGCGCATGGCGTGCCTGTGCCCGTCCGCACCCGTGCGGAGGATGGGTTTTCCCTGCGCGCCGAGGATTTGGAGAAGGCCATCACGCCTCGCTCCCGCGCTCTCATGCTGAATTTCCCGACGAATCCGACCGGTGCCACAATGGAGCCTGCGGAACTCGAAAAAATCGCCGCTGTCTGTGTGCGTCACAATCTGGTCGTGCTCACGGATGAAATCTACAGCGAACTAACCTACGAAGGTGCCAAGCACACAAGCATCGCCGTTTTTCCTGGAATGAAAGAGCGCACGGTCTTTCTCCATGGTCTCTCCAAGGCATTTGCCATGACCGGTTGGCGCATCGGTTTCGCCTGCGCCCCCGCTCCGCTCATCGAGGCGATGATGAAAATCCACCAATACTCGATCCTCTGCGCATCGATCATGGGACAGGACGCCGCCATCGAGGCGCTCGACCGAGGCGAGCACAGCGTCGCCCAGATGCGTCAGGAATACGAAATGCGCCGCAACTTCATCGTCTCAGCCATCAATGAAATGGGCCTCGAATGCCGCAGCCCGCGCGGATCGTTTTATGTTTTTCCGAAAATCACATCCACCGGCCTCTCCAGCCGCGATTTCTGCATGCGTCTGCTGCAAGAAAAGAAAGTCGCCGTCGTGCCGGGGCCAGCGTTCGGCGGAGGAGGGGAGGGCCATGTGCGCTGCAGCTTCGCCACCGCGCTTCCTCAAATCAAAATCGCCATGCAGCGAATGGCAGAGTTCGTTGGCGAGTTGAAGCGGGGAAACTGAATTTACGGTGATCGCGGCCGCGCGGTAGCGCGCTTGTTCCTCCGGGAGGGACATCCTCTGGCATGTCCCATTTCTCTCTGTCGGCGTGGCAAGCTCGCCGATGAGCAAACCATGCCATGCGCTGCACAGCCGAGACGGCCATGTCCCCCTGAGACGCCGCTTCGCGGCTGAAGAATGGGTCAAGCCGGAGGTCGACCCTCCAAGGAATTCGCGCTACCGCGCGGGTTTGTAGCGGCTGTCTATGACTGCCGAATCGGAGCCTCCCTCGGCGCTCATAGAGACGCCGCTACAGCAATCGCGCGGCAGCGCGCTTGTGTATGCAAGGTAGGGTCGGCGCGCCGCCGCTGACCCATTTGCGTGGCGTGCTTGCCAAGCCGGAGACGCGAAGCGCAGGGGCTGGAGCCACCATTGCATCAAGAAGAAACGCCGCCTGGGCGGCTGAATTTTGGGACGCCGACGGCGCGGCATCCCTACCTTGGTTTACGAATCGCGCTGCCGCGCGGCAGCGCGCTATTCGTGAAAAATCTCCACAGC
>JBIKUM010000494.1:0-5175 GCA_044347585.1 Terrimicrobiaceae bacterium | reverse complement strand
TGGGATGTGCGGCCGGAACGAGAGCCAACGGACCCGGTGCTGGCGCGGGAGCAGGCGGCTTTCTTGCGGGATGAGTACGACAAGGTCGGTAACCTACGGGAGTGCGTGGCGTTTCTCTCTACGGCGACATTTCGGGGGTACGCGCACGCGGAGAAGCATTACGACGGCAAGGGCGGGGTGATGCGGCTGGAGCCGGTGGAACAGTGGTTCTGGTGTCGGGAGGGGATGTTCGGGGAGTGGACGTACAACCGCGAGGCGCGGTCGGGCGTGACCGCGGGCGAGCGGGTGCGGCGGGGCGATTTTGTGTACGTCGAGGCGCCGATGGCCATGAACCGGATACTGGCGGTGCAGTATTTCCAGCGCAACCTGTGTCTGAAAGACTGGGTCGGGTATCTGGAGGTTTACGGGATACCGTCGGTGTTCTTTGTGGGGCCGCCGGGGGTGAAGGCGGAAAGAGAGGAAGAATACCTGCGGATCGCGCGTGAGTTGATGAGTGATGGCCGCGGGTATCTGCCGAATGGGACGGACGTAAAATATGTGAACGGCGGCGGGGCCGGAGGGCGCGCGCCGTTCCGGGATCATCTGGATTACATTGACCGCCAGATCACGTTGCTGGGGACGGGCGGGTTGCTGACGATGCTGACGGAGGCGGGGAGCGGGACCTTGGCGGGGTCGGCGCATTCGGAGGCGTTTCGGCAGGTGGCGCAGGCCGACGCGGTGCTGGTGGCGGAGGCGCTGCGGCGGGATTTTGATGCGCCTCTACTCGCTGCGGCGTTTCCGGGATGGCCGATAGAGGCGGGGCTGGAGATTGAGGTGGCGGGGGGCGAGAAACCCGCCGAGAACGGCGGGCCGCAGTAATAGAGACAGACACGGATAAGCACGGACGGTGGAAGCGAAGGCGTGTTGATATTTGGGCTCTATTGAGGGCGCGGGGGGCGCTGGACAAGGGGGCGGGATGAAGGATGGTGACGGTGGGTTTGTACTGGCGGCGGATGGGTGGGCACAGGTGTGCCCGCTTGGGGAGTTTCCGCATGCTGGGGCGGGGGTGACGCAGGTCGTGGACGCCGAGGCGTGCGCGGCGATGGCGGACGATTTTGCAGCGCGCGCGGCGGAGCCGAATTTTCCGGGTGTGCTGGTGGATTTCGACCATTTCTCCATGGATGCCGGAAAGCCGTCGGAGGCGGCGGGATGGGTCGGAGCGCTGGAGGCGCGGGATGACGGGCTCTGGGTCAAGATCCGATGGACCGACGCGGGGCTGGCGGCTGTGACGGGCGGGCGCTATCGGCTGGTGTCGCCCGTTTTCCCGGAGCCGTCGGCGTGCGAGGATCTGGGGGGCGGCCGGATCAGGCCGCGGCGGCTTGTGAGCGTGGCGCTGACGAATGAACCGAACATCAAGGGCGGGAAGCCAATCGCGAACCGGGCGCCTGGCGGAGCCGACGCGGGGAGAGAAAACCATGGAGAGCATGAAGATGGTGAATGCGGACGCGGGGTACTGCACCACGAAGAACACGAAGGACACGAAGGGCCGATGGAGAATCGGGGCGGGGTGAAGCGGTATCGGTGGACGTTGGGGGCAGAGGCGGAGGGCGGGCACTGTCCGACGTGTCTGGATCGTGCGGGACAGGTGAAGACGGCGAAGGAGTGGGCGCTGATGCCGCAGACGCTGTGCGGCAAGCACTGCCGATGCACGCTGGAAGAGGTCGGGGCCGGGACGAAGAACCGGTGGATGGATGAGGCGCGGGCGGCGTCTCTGGCGGTGCGTCGGGCGAAGGCGGCGGCGCGAGCGGCGGGGACTGTGGACAGCGGGGGTGGCCGTGAAAGTAGCAGCGACAGTAGCAGTAGCAGCGAAGGCACGTTGCCGCAAAAGACACAGGAGCAGACGAAGGGAGCGCCAGCCGTGAAAAAAGGCGACATCGAGGGATCGATAAAGGCGCGGTACACGCGGCTGCTGGCGGAACTGGAAGCGGCGGGGGGCGACGGGAAGAAGTTGCGCGAGGCTGCCAAGCGCTATCTGGATAGCCGTTACCGGGACGGCACGGATTTTACGCTGGCGGATATCGAGGCCGTGCGGGAGTGTTTGAAGCGGGACCAGTCACTGACGGACTACCAGATCCGGGTGGCCGAGGATTCGCTGATCGAGGCGCGGGCTTGGGTGCGGGGCGACAGCCGGGGGTTGCTGGACGTGGCCGAAGAGGAGATCGCTGGGAAACTGACTGCGGCGGGCATCCGCTTCGCGGAGGTCGAAGCGCTGAGGCGGGTATTGAACCCCGCACGGTACTACGCCGAGTACGGCGTGGAGGCGTTTCCATCGGGACTGCCGGACTGGATTGATGATTTTGCTGCGAGCGAGGAGTTGCAGAGTCAGTATCCGTTTCTGCGACCCGGTGAGACGCGACAGACGCCGCCGTTTGGTCCGACTACCTATGACAAGGCACTGATCAAGCAAGGGATGATGACCCGCAAAGAGTTGACGGAATCGCTCAAGAGGCGGGCCGATGCGGCGGCCAGACAGGATGCGGTGATGCCGATTCTGAGGAAGACAAAGGCTGGGGGTTGGACGCGCGGTTCAGTGAATGTCGATGCGGCGGGGGTTATGTACGATCTCCCGGCGGATATGAGGGCGGGGACGTTTGGAAATTCGGGCAAGACCATGCGAATACCGGTGGAGACAACGGCCAAGAACGTTCGGGTGATTCCGACGCGGGGGACGCGGGTTGGTGCGGGATCGGTGGCCGCGGCGGTTGTGCCGTTGGCGATTGATGCCCTGATGCGCTCTGTGCCAGCGGCGCGACGGACCGAGGCGCGAAACTATCTGCGCACGGCGTCCGAAGTGGGCAAGTTGCCCGAGAAGCCGGGAATCGGCGCGGTGCTGAGTACCGGCGCCCGGTTGTTTTTCGGAGACTTTGAGGGCGCGAAGCGCGGTGAGCGTCTCTGGGACCCGATCGGAAAGAACGCCGACGAAAAGGAGATGGCGGAGCGGTATGGAAGAGGATCGGGAACGGGAAACAGGAGGCAGGGTTCAGGTTTCAGGGTTCAGGAAAGTGAGGAAAAACATCGAACATCGAAGGGCGCAGGGCGGGTTGCGGAGGGCGCTGGCGCGATGGGCGTGACTGAGAACCGATGGAGCGATGCAGCGCGGGCGGCGTCGTTGGCAGTGAGAAAAGCCAAGGTGGCGACGCGGGCGGTTGGAAAAGTCGGCAGTGGCAGTGGCAGCGACAGTAAAAAGACGGGATACGGAAAGCAGGTGACAACGAAACACGGGATGCCTCAGAAGTTTCTGCCACCGACCGGGCCGGCGACGCAGGCTTTAGTCGAGTGGGTGAACGTGAAGACCGGGGAGCGCTGGACGGCCCCCAGCGGCGGCTACAGGCCGCCGAACGAAGACTGGGTGCCGGTGACGGGCGGCGCTGCGGCGACGATCCGGAAGCCGGGACCGCCGGCAGCGACGCGGGTCGTCAGAGGCCAGCCGCCGCCCGTGATACGGTCGCCGAGGCCGGTGAAACGTGAAGGTTGAGTGTTGAAAACGCGCATAGGTAAAGGGGGTGCGATGTGGTGATTTTAACTTCAGATTGTTTGGCAGGTGCGAGGCGGTTCCCGGCGGCGCCGGGGACGGTGACGGCGGGGCGGTTGGCAAGGCTGACGGCCGAAGGCGTGGCGGAGACGCCGACCAACGGCTTGCAGGCGGCGCCGTATGTGGTCGCGGACGTTGCCGCGTCGGGGGCATTGTGTGACTGCGTGCCGCTGACCGGTGGGGCGAATGCGCGTTGCGAACTGGCGGGGAGTTGCGAGCCGGGCGACTGGTTGGTATCGGCCGGCGACGGTCGGGTAACGAAGGGCGAAGCGGGGTGCGCAGCCTGCCTGATTGGGATTGCAGAAGAGGCGGGTGCGGAGGGGCAGCGGGTGCTGTTCCGTCCGCACGCGGGAATGTTGCCGGCGCTCGGGGTGCGAGTGCAGCATCCGGGGACGAACAAGTGGCACCGGGTGGTAGGGACCCTGAATGAAGCGGGTGAATTGACACTGGGCGTTGAGACGGAAGGGGTGTGATCCACATGAGGATTGGTCATAACAGAGGGGGCGGCATGAAGAAGCGGGTTTGGCTGGTGGTGGTGATTGCTGCGTGGGCGGCGACCGGCGCGGGCGCCGTGGGGACGAACGTGAACCGCACGGCGACGGAGGGATGGGCGACCGCGCGGATCCGCGACCTGAGACTGGGGCTGGAGGCCCAGATCGGGGCGCGGCCGACCTACGAGGACGCGGAGAGCATCGCGGCCGCAGCGGCAGCGGGGATCAATCCCGGGCGGGCGGCGCGACTGGTGCATGTGGACGGCGCGGCGACGAACACGGCGCAGACGGGTTCGGCGGCGGCGCCGTATCTGACGGTGCAGGCGGCGTTTGACCACATCGGCGACGCGGAGAATGCGGAGGCGTACGCAGACATCGACCAGCGCTACTGGCAGGTGACTGTGGCGCCGGGGCGCTACGTCGGGGATGTCACGGTGCCGTGGCGGCCGTATGTGGGGATTCGGCTCGACGGCGCGGTGATTGCGGGCGACGTGGTGCGGGCCATTCCGGCCTGGACCGGCACGATCTCCAACCGGACCTCCACGCTGGTGATCCAGGGCAACTCGATGCGCGCGGCGTATTTGGACGGCATCCATTCGGTGGTCGGCGTTGAGGGGGCGGTGCGGTTCCAAGGATCGGCCTCGGTCGGCCTCTATGCCTCGCTGATTCACGAACTGCACGTCAACCAGGCGGGGATTTCGAATGGCGTGCATTTCGAGGGCGGGAGCAACAATCAGATGGGGCACGTATTCCTGCGCGACGCGCAGGCGGGCGCGGTGGTGTCGACCAACGGATGGCACGGGGTTTCGCTATTTGCGTACGGGTGGAGCGGCGGACACACCGGCGGCGGGCCTGCGGGGAGTGGGATTGGTCCGCTGATCGGGACGGTTGTGCCGTACAACATTTACGACATGCTGATCTCCAAGGGCATGACGTTGACGGCACCCTACAGCGGATGGGCCGGGGCCTGTCGCTGGCACAACGTGGTGTTCGAGGCGGGCGATTACACCGTGACGAACATCGGCTACCGCGTGAACCTCGACATGGCCAGTTACACCTCGTGGCTGGCGGCGACGACGAACGTTGCGGGGAGGGGCGCCTGGCGACTCGGCG
>JBIKUM010000220.1:0-5195 GCA_044347585.1 Terrimicrobiaceae bacterium | reverse complement strand
GAAGAGGATCGGCTTCGAAGCCGCCGGAAAAAGATATCCCGACACGCCCGGCGCCAGCGCTCCAAGAAGTGAGGGGCCCAGCACAATGCCCGCGATCATTTCCCCGATGATTGCCGGTTGGCCCACCTTGCGCATTGCCATCGAGCAAATACGGCAGGCCAGCAGGATCACGCCGAGTTGGAGAAAAAAGTGGCCGAGCGGCAAACCATGGACGATGAACATGGCCGCGCACGATGCACAGCGACAGTTGCCATGGCAACATCGCGCTCTTAAAAAAACCTAAAATTGTCATTGCATCCAAAGTCGCGCCTGTTAGTTTCTTCCCCCTTTTCCAATGCCAAAAGCAATAGCACGCAGCAAAACGCGCAAATCCGTGGCCAAGCGCTTCAAGATCACCGGGACCGGCAAGGTTGTTCGCAACCACGCTTCCCGGCGACACCTGTTGGCGAGTAAAAACGCCAACAAGAAACGCCATATGGCGAAATCCGCAGTGGTCGATGAGACCGATGTGGATCGCATCAAGGCCTGCCTGCCTTTCAGCCACTAAAGCGCGCTGAACCAAAATCCCTTCGACTGCCCCGGGGTTTGCCCGGGGATCACGGAGCCGGTGAGTCGGGGGATTTCAACCAAACAAACAACCGCTCCAAGGAGGCTCCGCGCCAAACGCGGAGTTTTATGACATGCCAAGAGCCACTAACGCTCCAGCCAGCCGGGCGCGCCGCAAGCGCGTCGTAGCAGCCTCGAAAGGATATCGCGGCCGCCGTTCCAAACTCTTCCGCTACGCAAAAGATGCGCAGATGAAGGGAAAATACTGGGCCTACCGTGACCGCAAGACCCGCAAGCGCAACTTCCGCGCCCTGTGGATCACCCGTCTCAGCGCCGCAGTCCGCGCCGAAGGTATCACTTATAGCCGTTTCATCGAAGGCCTCAAATCCGCCAACATCTCACTCGACCGCAAAGTCCTGTCCGACATCGCGGTTCATGACGAGGCGACCTTCAAGGCGATCGTGGACAAAGTCCGCGCCGCCCTCGATAACAAAAAAGCAGCCTAAGCGTCGATCACCCGACCTTCGGGGATTGACCACAGAGTGCACAGAGAACACAGAGGAGGGGGCACATTGCTCCGCTTCCTCTGTGATATCTCTAGAAGTTTTAATAGAGTAATCTTGTGCAATGCTCTAACATTGATCCTATTGCATTAAATAAGTCTTTCGTAGGCTGCGATTTGGGTGAGAAAATCGGAGGCGGGCCCAGAGAATCAAGGCCCGAGCCAGTCCGCGCTTTGCAAGCAGGTTGGCTTATTTTGTAAATTCTGCAATTCTGTCGAAATAAATCGTATCAGGCCCAACACCCAATGACACCGTCACCCGCTTTTTCCTCCTCTGTGCTCTCCGTGTCCTCGGTGGTTAAACCTCTTTCCCATGCAACAGCAAGTTGACGCCCTTCGCAGCGAGGCCCTTGAGCTTATCGCTGCGGCCCATGATGCCGCTTCCCTCGAGGCCGCCCGTTTAAAATACCTTGGCAAGAGCGGTGCCATCACTGCGCTCAGCGAGGGCATGCGCAATGTTCCGAAGGAGGAGCGGCCCGTCATCGGGAAACTTCTCAACGATCTGCGCGCTGCCGTTACAGCCGCTTTGGAAGACTCCCAAAAGCGCCTTCTTGAAGCTGCCGACCTCGCCGCTTTTACTTCACTCGATCTCTCGCTGCCCGGCACATTTCCCTCGCCCGGCACCTTGCATCCGCTCACACAGCTTATGGATCGTGCCGTGCGGTGTTTCCGCCGCATGGGGTTTGCGATTGCCGACGGACCCGACATCGAGACCGAGTGGCATTGCTTCGATGCGCTCAACACGCCGCCGGACCACCCCGCGCGCAACGAGCAGGATACTTTTTATCTCCCTGATGGTCGCCTCCTGCGCTCGCACACCTCGAGCGTGCAGATTCGTGTCATGGAAACAACTCCGCCGCCTGTGCGCATCATTGCTCCTGGTTCCGCCTACCGTCGCGACGAAGTGGACGCCACGCACCTCGCGCAGTTCACGCAGATGGAAGGTCTCTATGTAGCCGAAAAAGTCAGCCTCGCCGATCTCAAGGGAACGCTGGAGTTTTTCTTCCGCGAGCTTTTTGGCGCGGGCACGGACATTCAATTCCGTCCGCATTTCTTCCCTTTCACCGAGCCCAGCTACGAAATCGACATCCGCACTGAGGCCCTCGGCGGCGAATGGATGGAACTCGCCGGTTGCGGCATGGTCGATCCTGCCGTCTTCGAAGCCATCTGCGAGCGCCGTGGCGACCGGGTCTATGATCCCGAAAAAGTCAGTGGCTTCGCCTTCGGATTCGGCCTCGAGCGTCTGGCCATGAACCTCTCGCGCATTCCCGACATCCGTATGCTTGTCGAAAACGATCTCCGCTTCCTGAAACAATTCTAATCCTGTCGTGAAAATTTCCATCAATTGGCTGCGTGATTATGTGGATTGCCAACTTCCGGCGTCCGAATTGGAAAACCTCCTGCGCCGCGCGGGGCTTGAAGTCGCAGGCATCGACCAGCGCGGTGCCGCGATTGACCATGTCGTCGCCGCCGAGATTCTTGAGTCCACCCAACACCCGAATGCCGACCGCCTGAGCGTTTGCAAAGTGAACGACGGCTCGCCCGAACCGCGCCAGATCGTCTGCGGCGCCAAAAATTACAAAGTCGGCGACAAGGTCCCCCTCGCCCTGCCTGGTGCCGTTCTTCCGGGGGATTTCAAAATCAAGACCGGCAAGCTCCGTGGCGTGGAAAGTGAAGGCATGATGTGCAGCGCGAAGGAACTCCGCCTCGCGGAGGACTCCGATGGTCTTCTCATCCTGCCGCAGGAGACCGCTCCTGGAACGCCGATCAAAGACCTTTTTCCTGCCGAGACCATTTTGGAACTCGAGATCACTCCAAACCGCTCCGATTGGCTCAGCCATCTTGGTGTCGCGCGCGAGATCGGAGTTTTCACCGGTTTGCCCGTCAAAGCGCCGGAGCCTGTTCTTCCATCCACTGCCAGTGCCGAGGGTTCGGTTCGTCTCGAAGGCGAGGGATCTGCCTTCTACACCCTGCGTCGCATCTCTGGCGTCAAAGTCAGCCCCAGCCCGCAATGGCTTCGCGACCGCTTGGCGGCCGTGGGGCTTCGTTCGGTGAACAATGTGGTCGATGTCACAAACTATGTTCTCTTCGAGCTCGGCCAACCGCTCCACGCCTTCGATGCCGCAAAAATTTCCGGTCCATTGCAAGTGCGCTCTGCATCCGAGGGCGAAGCCTTCCGCGCCCTTGATGGCCGTGAATACAAGCTGCCGGCCGGTTCGTTGGTCATCGCCGACGACAACGGCCCCGCCGCCCTCGCAGGTGTGATGGGCGGCGAGGGCAGTGGCGTCACGGAGGCCACCACCGACATCCTTTTGGAAAGCGCCGTCTTCGATCCTTCGCGTGTGCGTCGCGCCTCGCGTGCGCTTGGGCTTTTCAGCGATTCCAGCTACCGCTTCGAGCGCGGCGTGGACCCCGAGGGCGTCATTCTTGCATCAGCGCGTGCCGTCGAATTGATCCTGCAGGTGGCTGGCGGCACAGCTGAGCCTGTCGTGCTCGTTGCAGGCAAATGCCCCGAACGCGGCAAGGTTTCTCTACGCCATAGCCGTGTGCGCGATCTGTTGGGCATCTCGCTCTCGAATTCCGAGATCGAATCCAGTCTCGCCCGTGTCGGTTTGGAAAAACTCGCCGCCGGTGACGAGACACGCTGGAGCATTCCCGGATACCGCCGCGAACTCCGCCGCGAAGCCGATCTCATCGAGGAAATCGCCCGCGTCGTGGGAATCGAAAAAATTCCATCCCTCGCTCAAGGCCCCTTCGCGGCAAGCTCGGATGCCGACGCCGCCTACGATTTTGCGATGAACCTCCGCCGCAGTCTTGCCGGAATGGGCTTCCACGAGGCTCGCACCAGCACGCTCGTCTCTGCCGCCGATGTTTTGCACTTCGGCGAAGCTGTGGCCCTCAAAAATCCCTTCGGCGAAGACCAGTCGCAACTTCGCAACAGCCTTGTTCTTGGCTTGCTCGCCGCTCTCCGGCGCAATCTTGATCAAGGCGCAAAATCCATCGCTCTCTTCGAGTGCGGTCGCGTGTTCAAGGCCGCCGGCGAGGGACAACGCCTCGCCATCGTGCTCACCGGCGAACGCCACGAATCCAGTTGGCGTGGCGAGTCGGTGCGTTCGTGGGATGTCTTCGATCTCACTGGAGCCGTGCGCCAACTCGCAGGTCTCAGCGAGAAGGATATCGTTCCCATGGCAGCCCCCGCAGCGCCCTTCGGAGCTTGCGCCGATGTTTTTCTAAACGGCAAACAAATCGGCGTCGTTGGCCAACTCGCTCCGGCCGTGGCGCGCGACATCGGAGCCTCCGCCCCGCTCCTCGCCGCCGAGTTCGACCTCGATCTATGGCGTGCTGCCGCATCAGCCAAAACCCAAGTCGCCGCCCTCGCGAAGTTTCCTGGATCCGCCCGCGACATCGCCTTCGTGGCACCGCTCGCATTGCCTTACGGCGAGGTGAGGTCGCTCATCGAGACCCTCAAAGAACCCCTCCTCGAATCCACCCGCCTCTTCGATCTTTTCACCGATCCGAAGGGCGAAAAAATCCCGTCCGACAAAAAATCGATGGCCATTTCCTTGACTTTCCGCAGCCCCGAGCGAACGCTCACTGCAGACGAAATTCAGGCCGCTGCCGACCGCATCAAGGTCGCCTTGCGAGAGAAGCTGGGCGTGGACTTCCGAGAATAGATCTTTCCAAAAACAGGAACAAAATTTCGCGGCTCCGGCCGCAACAAATTTGCCCTTCTGTGTTCGCGATTAAACGGAGCGAAGTCCCGGACCTATGTTGAATAAATCCCGGAGGCTTGGCGCCCGGCGAGATGACAGGCCTTCATTGGAAGTCTGATTGCCGGTAACGCGGTCATCCACCCTATCATTAGGGAACGGGAACTGCTCCGGAACGGCACGAGGAGGGCAATTTTTTTTGGCTTTGTAACCAGAAACGGCGTCTTCGCGCCTGAAGCTTGGGACTCCGACGGCGCGGCGTCCCTACCAAAAATTGACGAGGTGCTACCGCACCGCTGCTTG
Source organism: Terrimicrobiaceae bacterium (assembly GCA_044347585.1). Lineage (GTDB taxonomy): Bacteria > Verrucomicrobiota > Verrucomicrobiia > Chthoniobacterales > Terrimicrobiaceae > UBA967. Next base: position 74 of record JBIKUM010000220.1, on the reverse strand, counting down.
CGCGGTAGCGCGATCGTTTGCCCGAGGTAGGGAAGGCGCGCCGTCGCCGTCCGACTTGTGCGGCGTGAGCCGCC
>JBIKUM010000219.1:0-5203 GCA_044347585.1 Terrimicrobiaceae bacterium | reverse complement strand
GCAGGAGCGTTTGGATTCTTTTTTTGCGAAGATATAAAAAAACTGGTTCCGCGAATACCGGCAGAACCAAGCGGAGTGAAAACCTGATAGCGTGATTCTTTTTTGAGCTTGGCCACATCGACTTCGATGTTTCCCTCCGCAACGGTGAGCTTGATCTGGGAGGCAGAGGGTTCCTTGGCCAGTCTCTGATAATCAAATCCTTGGTGCTCGAATGGGGTTTGCTCGAACTGGTCGATGTAGAACTCCGTCTCAGGCTTGATTTGAAGCACCGACCCATTTTCGAAGACCAAATCAACGGCCTCGTTTTTACCCGTAACAATTTTCGAGCCCTGCTGGATGAACATTCCTTCCTTGAGGTTCGAAATCGCGCCTTTCGAATCCACAAACTCCACCTTGCCTCCCTCGACTTTAAGAACGCGCACATTTCCAAGATTCATCGGAGTCGGATTGGTATCGGTGGGCGACTTCCCCTCCTTCTCCAAATTGATTGCCGAAAGCGTCGCGACGACCGTCAGGATTGAGTCTGGGTATTTATCGAAAGCCGGCTTGAGGGCATCTGGAAGGGTCTCCGGGGGAATGGATGCAGCAAGCGCGCAGGTGACTGCGGAGACGGCGTTCCGGACTTCCAGGGAATCAGGTGAGCCCCGCATCCCAGCGACTCCCAGAGCGGATTCAAAGATGTATGCAGCTCGGGAGGGATCGGCTTTGATGGCGGTTCCAAAGGCGTCCGATAGTTGCTGGGGCGTGGCGGTTTGAACCGTGACCCCTTGTGGGAGCGGGAATGTGGGCGCATTTTGGGCATTGAGGGAAACAAGGCCCAAAGCCATTGCAATGAGCAGAGACCTTAACATGAGGATATTTTGGTATTTTAAACCGCCCCATGGGTCAATACGGAAAAGCTACGGATGATGATGGAGCGAAGTTACAGGGAACAACGCGCTAATTCCATGCGCGTGCAGACAAAAGGCAGACTACACGATAAGGCGTATCAGTTTTTTTGATACACCTTGCCGTCGTCGAACATTTTTTCCTCTCGGACGGGAAGGGCTTGGGCGGAGCGGTCCATTTCTTGGAAGAAGCAGCTCTCGTAGCCGGTGTGGCAGGCGCCGGTTTCTTGTTCGACCTCGAAGAGGAGCACATCCTTGTCGCAGTCGACAAACCAGCGGACGACGCGCTGGGTGTGACCACTGGATTCGCCTTTGAGCCAGAGTTTGCTGCGCGAGCGGCTCCAGTAGGTCATGAGGCCCTTCTCGAGGGTCATGGCGAGGGATTCGCGATTCATCCAGGCGAACATGAGCACGCGACCGGAAGGGCGCTCGGTGCCGGAAGCTTCTTGGACGATTACGGGAATCAACCCGTCGGCGGTGAATTTGAAATCGAATTCCACAGGATTGCTAAATGAGCCCTGCTGGATAGCCTTTGCAGACCGATTCGACAAATACAAAGAAATGTCCGCAGCGCCACAATCACTCGAAGCAGAGTCCTCCGTCTATCGCAGCGCGGCCCCGCAGACGCTGCGCCTGAGGCTTGCCGACATCGAGGACCTACTGCCTCGGGAGTTGCTACTGCGGCCGATTGCGGAGAATGAAACAGTCGAGTTTCCGGCCGCTCACATCCTCGCCCACATTGTCCCCACCCTCTCGCTGAGGATGCTGGCGGAGCTTCGACCGGATTTGATCGAGTCCGCTCGCGGAGTGGTCCGCCTGCCTGCCCACCGCGTTGCGAAGGGCTACGGGCTTCTGGAAACGAAAGACTCCACGCCTTCGGAGCCGGACGATTTTTTGTTTCGAGACGAGATTCCGTCAGCGTCGGCGCATCTGGGGAAAATTCTCGCGCCCCCTGAGGAGCCGGAGGCTGAAATCGAGGAACCGGCGGTGGAGCCTCTCGAAGCCGCTGCAGAGCCGGAGAGCGAGCCCCCGCCTCGAAGGCTTGCGGAGATCATCAGCAATCTGCCGACCTTCCAGCGCGTCACGGAGACGACTTTTCTTACTCTCAAGCCTCTTGCTCCCGAACCGCCACAGACAGTGACGGCAGCGGAATCGGAGCTTCCCGACCAACACGCTCTGCAGGCGCTTTTCATGACGGATGAAAACCTGAGCACCGGCCGCGTTGTTGAACTCTGCGGCGGATTGCCGGGCATCCAGTCGTGCGTTCTCACCTCCGAGAACCAAGTCGTGGCCTCGCACAACATACCAGAGGGACTCGACATCGTATCCCTCAGCTCAAATGCCGCCGCCATGCTGAGGGCCATGCACGACGCCTCGGCAGGTATGGGCATTGGAGAAATCCCTGCCGTCACCCTCCATACGGCGAGAGGTCCACTGAGTATTTTTCAGAAGGAACACCTCGCGATGCTGGTCTTCCACGGCGACCGGGGCTTCGTTCCGGGCGTGCGGGAAAAAATGACCGCCGCGCTCACGGAACTCACCCGCGCCCCGCTGGCCCTCCCCTCACCCACCCCCGAAGGTTGAATGCCATTGCCGCCGGGCGGCACATCATTTAAAGACCAACGCCACTATGATGGAACTTGTGCAAAAGGGCGGCCCCCTCATGTGGCTAATCCTCGCCTGCAGCGTCACCGGCCTCGGGGTCTTTCTGGAGCGCATTATTTACTTTCACCGCGCATCGATCCAGACGGGGGACTTCCTGCGCGGCTTGGCGAATCTCATAAAAAATAAAAACTACGCCGAGGCGATCCAGGAGTGTGCGGCATCCCCCGGCCCAGTCCCGCGCGTGCTCCACGCGATGCTTCTACGGCATGACGCGCCGCGCGCTGAGCTGCGCGACATCGCGCAGGAGGCGGGCCAACTCGAGGTTCCGCGACTGGAGCGCAACCTGGCCCTTCTTTCGACCATCGCTTATGCCACGCCGCTCATTGGCTTGCTTGGAACGATCCTCGGCCTGTTGACGGCGTTTCAGCAAATCACCACGCACGGCGGCTATGCCACAGCGGCCGAAATCGCAGGCGGCGTCTACGAGAGCCTGCTCACCTCCGCCGCCGCTCTCACAGTGGCTTTGCCGGCATTTGTGGCCCATAGCTACCTGTCCGCAAGAGTGAACAATGCCATACACGACATCGAGCGCGCTGGCATCGAGATGCTCGAGATCCTCCGCGCTCCATCCAACGACCAAGCGTGAAACTCCAACGCTCGCCGAGCCTGCATCCAGCCCTCCTTTTCATCGCGCCATCTCTCGATGTGGTGCTGGCCTTGATTTTTTTTATCATCCTGAGCACCTCCTTCCTTTTGCAGCCAGGCGTGGGCGTCTCGGTGCCGGACTCCCCCTTCCTGCTCGCCCCGCAACGGAATCCGCTCATCATCAGTATCGTCGCAGCACCACTCTCCTCCGTGTATTTCGAGAACGAGGAGACCACCCTCGAGGAGCTTCGCAACAAGCTCCGCGCCCGCACGGGAAGAAACCACACGCTGATCATCAAGACCGACCGCCACGCGCCATTTGAAAAGCTTGCCGCCGTCATGAACATCTCGCTCGGTCTCGGCTACCCCACCGTTATTGCCACCTCGGAGGAAAAGTGAACACCCCGGCGCTGCTTTTCAAGTGGCCCCACCGCCACCGCATCCACCTCATCCTCCCGACCATGCTTGTCTTGGCGGCGCTCGCGCATGGAGGAATTTTTTTTCTGTTCTCGGTCGCAAATCCCCAGGTGAAAGCCGATGGAATCCGCCCCGCGCGGGTTTATTTCCTGGGTGAAAACAATCCCGCACTTGCCCAACTCGAGACCACCCTGGCCTCGAACGACCCCGCGCTCTTTGCTCCCCGCAACGGCGGTTCCTCCCGGGAATCCATCGCCGTTTACAATCCCCAATACGCATCGGCCAAAACAGCTCTCCTCAACATGCCCCCGCGAAGGAAAACGGACGAAGACGCATCTCCCGCCTCAGTTCCTGTTGCCATCTCAAAACCTCCACGCCAGCGAAACGCCTCCGCAATCCGTCAAGACTCAAACAGCCTCACAGCCTCACCGGAACTGGCTGAGCGACTACCAGAGCCACCGCGCGAAATTCTCCGACCGGGAAAAACCGATGCCGACTCGCTCGAGTCCGCCTCTTTTTTTATGGGCATCCGCTCGGACGGCACTGTCGCCCACATCCTGCCATCCCGATCCTCTGGCAATGCGGACCTTGATCTCCAATCCCTCCAAGCCCTCAAATCCCTCCGCTTCGCCCCGGTCGAAAACATCCCGCTGGCTTGGGGATTTGTGAACCTCCATTTCGGCGCGCCCCCCGCCACAGAACCATGATCCGCATGCCCCTGCCATGGCTGGTTTTTACGGCGCTTTTCATCTTCCTCGCGGGAATCCTCTTCACCTGGATCTGCTACGAGATCGTTCGCCGTCGCCGCGAAGCGCGCAAGTTTCGCTTGTGGACCCAGTGTCCCATCTGCGCCTTCCAATACAAAGCCGATCCCGATGCCCGCATTCAAATTTGCCCCCAGTGTGGCAGTAAAAACGAACACATTCCGATCAAGCCGATCTGACCTTGTTCCTTTGCGACTCAATCGCGAATAAACGACTTTGTTGTGCCAACCCCTGTGTCACACTTGACACTTCCGCAGGCGATAATGAGACATAGTGTCGCTTTTTAGACCCTACCCCAGAGTCCGAATAATTATACAAATAACACACTTGCTTAATTTTATATTAAATCCTCTTTTCAGGCCCGCGAATTGCTTAAACCAAGACCGCAACATTCAACTCTATGGGAAAAATTTTAGGAATTGATTTAGGAACCACAAACTCTTGCATGTCGGTGATGGAAGCCGGTGAGCCCGTCGTGCTGGAAAACTCCGAGGGCGCACGCACCACACCATCCGTCGTCGCCTTCACAAAATCCGGCGAGCGACTCGTAGGTCAAGCCGCCAAGCGCCAAGCCATCACGAACCCCGCGAACACGATCTTCTCGGTGAAGCGTTTCATGGGCCGCAAATTCGACGAAGTCCGCAGCGAAGAGCACCGCGTGCCCTACAAGCTGGTGAAAGCCGCTAATGGCGACGCACACATCCAAGTCGAGATCGACGGCAAGCCGAAGAGCTTCTCGCCACAAGAAATCTCCGCGATGATCCTCGCAAAGCTCAAAGCCGACGCCGAAGCCAAGCTGGGTGAAAAAATCACGGAGGCTGTCATCACGGTCCCTGCGTATTTCAACGACTCGCAGCGCAACGCCACGAAGGACGCCGGAAAGAT
>JBIKUM010000552.1:0-5214 GCA_044347585.1 Terrimicrobiaceae bacterium | reverse complement strand
TAAACATCTAATGAACGGGCCGAAAACAAACAGTAGATCTAAAAAAAAAAACCATCCTACACAGAAGTTAAGTTCACCCTTTAATCTGCACCCCCACGTACCGGTGCGGCATAAAATCAAAAGCTGGATGTAATCCCCACATCGATGTTCTAATTGTTGGATTCATTATACACAGGAACTAAAGCGTATATAATTTCTTATTCATCACGCCATTAGAACATGAATGAGCAGATGAAAAAAGAGTGTAAAGCATAGGTTTGTTCAATGAAATCGAATGTCCTCGCTAAGCTTACAGCGCTCCTTACCGCTTTACTAGTCGGAATCCTTTACGCCTTCAGCCAAAATGCCCTGACCAGTCCGATGGGCGATCCAATCTTGATTTCTGGAACTCCTGGAGAGTGTGTGTCGCGCACCGTTTTCTTGGATGTAAACAACGACAATCACCTCGATCACATCAAGTCCATCAGATACAGCAATAAATTGACGGTAAACCATAACTTCGGTGATGGCACCTTCGGGCCAGAAACCATATTGTTCGACAATCTCAATCAGATCTTTGACCTCCACGTTTCCGATTTGAACGCCGACGGATTGGAGGACCTAATGCTAGTAACGTACGGGAATCAAACGCTTTACGCCTGTCTACGTGAGGTTGACAAATCACTTGGCTTTCCCGAACCCGTGACGAGTGTTTTGCAAGAGTCGTATGGTTGTACCTCTGGAGATTTGGATGGAAATGGCTCCCGAGATGCGATTGCTTTAAGTCGAAATGCCCACCATGCGTATTGGATTCCCTTCCGTTCGGATTTGCAGGAGTTCGGGACTGATATGTATACAATCACCACACGAACCTACCCCACCTACGCCTATTCCACAGATTTCGATTCTGACGGCGATACAGACGTACTGATCGGTCACCACAATAGCCAAGGGATTTGGGCCTACTCCAATTCGGGAAATGGTATGAGCTGGCAAGAGACGAATATCCTAAGTGGAGGAGATGCAGCGAATCAAATCCAGGTAATTAAAGATGGAAACTCAACTGTCGTTTTTGCCCTAATAAGCGGTTCTATCCGGTACGCTAGGTGGACTTCAGGCAATTGGACTTCAGGAAGCATTGCAAACATTTCAGGTGTTTCTTCCTTCTCAGCTAGCTTTTCAAATAACTCATGGAAGGTGTGGGCAAGCTACGGGAATGTTCTGAGTCACTTTAGAAGTGTAAACAACCTAAGTTCCTGGGAAACTCTGAACTCGAGTGAAATCGGAAGGACATACAACTACCTCACCCCACCGATCAACCTTTCGAACAGTCAAGGCAATCAAATCGTCGGAAGTACGAATCCGTATCGGTCATGGAGCCACCGCGAATCAGACTTAGGATTAAACTACCCTTTAACAACGAACGGACTGAGTGGTGGATTTCCAGTGGCTTTTGCTCAAGCAGACAGTGATGATGAAAAAGAGATTATCGCTCGAAGCGCGAACAGCTTAACCCTTTTCAATCGACTTGGTTCAGGTTATTGGGACGGTGGGAGCCCTGTTATGAATGGTGTTCAGGTTACCCACATGGATGTTCTCGACATTGACGGGGACGGAGACGATGACGTATTAATGGGTTCGAATTCTGAAGATCGGGTTGCTTGGATTGAGTGCTTGGGCAACTCGACGTATTCTGCAGTGCGCACGCTCAGCTTCAGTGCTCAGGCGATTGATGTTCAATGGCGTGATATCAATGGGGATGGAGCAGTGGATGCAACATGCATTACGAATGACGACAATGAACTGCTGATTTGGTACCAAAACCCCTCGACAGCTCAAATTACGTTCTTCCCACCTGTGGACCTGGCCTCCAACGTAGATGTCGCGAGCTTAACCGCATTTGATTGGGGAGACATCGATAATGATGGAGATGAGGATGTCGTACTTACTGCATGGTGGAATCCGTCCTTTGTAGGCATTCAAGATTCCGGAACTCTAACTTGGCATCAGATAGCGAACCATACAGGTTCTCTTGGAGCTTCGGTAAACGCATTCGATGTCAAGTTCCACGACACTTTTGGTGACGGGTACCCTGAGATTTTTTTCGGTAGTTGGGACTACAACACCTCCTTCGTCAACAATGTGAATGGCGTTCCAAACCAATTGCGCGCGAAGGCACTGCATGAGCTCAACCCTCAGACGTTTTCCAGCACTACCGGTGCGTATGTCCGGAGTTTGGACCTCATCGACATCAATCAAGACGGTGTGGCTGAATTGATTACCTGTCGAGACAACGCACCAGATGGGGTCTATGCTATCCAGTTTGACGATCCGTTCAGCCCCTCTCGTCAAATAAACCTCATCCCCCAAGTATATCAGGGAGGCTCGCATGGTCACGAATGGAACATTCGGGGAACTTCCTGGTCTGATTGTGATGGCGATTCGGATCTCGACATGATTTGTGTAAAACCAGCAACGGGAGAGCTTTACTTCGTTGAAAATCTCCTTGAAACAACTGGATGCACGAACAATGATGCGATCAATTTTGATAACGACGCTACCATGGACGATGGTTCATGTGTTTTTGCCGGAGAACCATGCAGCGATGGATTGAGTTCAACCTACAACGACCAAATCCAAGCCGATGGAAACTGTCTGGGGCAGAGTTTCAACGGTGAAAACATCCGAAGGATTAACTGTGGATATACCCCTGGCCCCGTGGTTGACGTTGAAGGAAACACGTGGCAACAAGAAACGACTCTGGCACTTGGTGGGGGCAATTACTGGGGCGGGGGCGTCGGCAGCAATCCAAATGATCTCATCATGGGCCACATTCGATACGATTTGATAGGATACAATATCCCAGTGCCAGCACCTGGCGAGTACCTCCTACGATTGCATTTCGCCGGCATGCGAGGTGAACTGAATTCGCTGGGCCAACAGGTTTTTCATGTTCTTGTGGAAGGAGACACGGTAGTATCTCACTTAGATATGTTCCAGTTCGCCGGAAATCGGCGCGCCAATCACTTCGCGATTGAACACTTTACCTCTACCCTAGACACCTTGATTTCCTTGCGATTGCCAGTTGTCACCTGGACCAATGAAATTTCTGGCATCGAAGTTTTCCAATACACAGGAGATTGCGTCGATTTAGACTTGGATGATGTCTGTGATGACATTGAAATCTTCGGTTGCACTGAACATTTGGCGTGCAATTTCAATCCCAGTGCCACGGAAAATAATGGAAGTTGTGAAATCGTTTCGTGCGCAGGCTGCACGGATGTAACGGCTTGCAACTACGACACAACCGCAACCTATCCAGATGCATCTTGCCTCTATGCAGCTCCGGGATATGGCTGCGATGGAGTGTGTTTAGCCGATGCGGATGGTGATCTTATCTGCGATGAATTTGAGATAGCTGGGTGCACCTACCCGCATGCTTCAAATTATAGTCCTACGGCATCGGATGACGATGGTTCATGTGTTTTTGAGGGGAGCACAATGGTCCTAGGATGCACCTATACGACAGCATGCAACTACAATCCGTTAGCAACTTTTGATAACGGAACGTGTGATTTCCCATCCCCAGGGCGCACCTGCAATGGTGAGTGTATCCACGATTCAGACGATGATAACATCTGTGACGAATTAGAGGGGTGCACAATTCCCTTTGCATGTAACTACAATGCAGCAGCAATTCAAAACAATGGATGTTGCATTTTCCCTGAACCCGGAACGAATTGTGATGGAAACTGTATCGCTGATAGTGACACGGACGGAATTTGTGACGTCCTAGAAGTTCCAGGGTGTACCGATGAAAATGCTTGTAATTTCAGCCAATTAGCAACCGACGATAATGGAAGTTGCGCCTATCCTTTACTTGGTGAAAACTGTGCGGGAACTTGTATTTCCGACTCCGATGACGATGGGATTTGTGATGGAAATGAACTTCCCGGATGCATGGATTCCATGGCTTGCAATTTTGACATATTAGCCACAGAAGCAAATGGTCAATGCATGTACCCACCAATGTACTTTGACTGCAATAACGTTTGCATAAACGACGCAGATAGCGATGGGGTTTGTGACCAATTAGAAATAGAAGGGTGCACGTATTCTATTGCGGTCAACTTCAATTCACAGGCAAGTGATGATGATGGTTCCTGCGTTTTCGGCGGGTCTTCTATTCCAGGATGTTTTTACTCAAATGCATGCAACTACAATCCAAATGCCACATTGAACGACGGGACTTGTGTATTCCCTTCACCTCACCTGGATTGCAACGGCGAATGTCTTCTTGACTGCGATGGAGATGGAATCTGTGATGCATTTGAAATTCCCGGATGTCTTGATCCAAGCGCGTGCAATTACTTACCTGGCGCAACAGATGGGGTTGACAATTGTGAGTTTATTTCATGTTCAGGATGCACAGAATCAACCGCGTGCAACTACGATTCTGAAGCTTTGTATGATAACGGGACGTGTGAATTCACTTCGTGCGTAGGCTGCATGATTGAAGATGCATGCAACTTTCAACCCGAGGCGTTGATTCCTGATGCCTCGTGCGAGTTCTTGACCTGTAGCGGATGCACATACAGCGATGCAGATAATTTCGACCCGACCGCGACTATTGATGATGGGTCTTGTGTGTGGGCCGGGGTTTTAGCTGGAGCAACACAAACGGGGTATTCAACAGGCTATGCGGATGCAATCGTCATAGCAGAGGAGGAATGTGACGAGGAGGTACTAAGTGCATACAACCAGGGGTTAATGCTTGGGGTGTCGTTGAGTGGAAGCAGTTCTCAATCCTGCGGTCCAGGGACAATTTGGAATCAACAATACCAATTATGTCTTCCGGAGCCCTTTTGCATGGGTGATCTGAATGATGATGGAGTGATTTCCGTAATCGACATCCTTCTGCTGCTTTCAGTCTATGAAACCCCGTGCGATTGATTTGCACGCTGCTACTTCGAAGAAGTTAAAGGGGGGGTCGGGGCTTTTGTTGCCGACTCGATTGCAGCACACCGATGTTTTGGGTGCAAGCAACTTTCTTCTGCAGAAGTATTGATTACGTCTCAATCTAGCCGCGCAGCGGCAAAAACTCAAACTCAAACTCAAACGTCAACTCCAACTCAAACTAAAACTCAAACTAAAACTCAAACTCGCGGCGAAGCCGCGCTGCCGCGCAGCAGCGTATGTGGAGCCGGCGGGGGTCGAACCCGCGTCCAAACAAGG
>JBIKUM010000050.1:0-11970 GCA_044347585.1 Terrimicrobiaceae bacterium | reverse complement strand
GTCGCGGGTGATTGGCATGGCGCATCCACCGCCTGGCATGTGGAGGATGTCACCGTAGTTTCCATCGCTGCCCATGTAGGTCGTCACGACGCCCTTTGATCCGGGGCGATGGCGCAGGATGGCTGCTCCGGCGCCATCGCCGAAGAGCACGCAGGTGTTGCGGTCCTCCCAATTCACGATGCTGCTGAGCTTATCCGCGCCGATGACGAGCACGGTCTCGCAACCATGGTTTGAGATAAACTGGTTGGCGATTTCCACGCAGTAAAGGAAGCCTGAGCAGGCGGCATTCACATCCATGCAGGTTGCGTTTTTTGCCCCGATCTGGCGTTGAACCTGGCAAGCGGTGGATGGAAAAAACATGTCCGGCGTGATGGTGGCGACGAGGATCATGTCGATCTCATCGGGTGTGACGCCGGCATTTTCCATCGCAGCCTGGGCGGCTTTTGCAGCCATGTGGCTGGTGAATTCATTTTCCGCTGCGATTCGTCGTTCGTAGATGCCGGTGCGTTCGACGATCCACTGGTGGTTTGTCTCGACCATGGCCTCGAGATCGGAGTTGGTCATGACGCGCTCGGGCACATAGCTGCCTGTGCCGATGATCGAGGCGCTGCGGTTAGGCCGGGGTGGTATGTCGCGAAGAGAGTTTTTCATGGAGTGGTTTCATCGCCTCGACGATGCGGGAGTTGATTTGGAGTTCCACCGCGCGGCGGGCAGCTCGGATGGCGTTGCGCAGGGCGAGGGATGACGAGTTGCCGTGGGCTTTGATGCAGATGCCATTGACGCCGAGCAAAGGAGTGCCGCCGTATTCGTCGGTGCTGGTGCGTTTTTTCACGGCTTGGAAGGCTCCCTTGGAGAGGAGAGCGCCGAGCATACGGATGGGGGTTTTGCTGATCTCGTCCTTGATCCAGGAGACCATGGATTTGGCGAGGCCCTCGACGGTTTTTAAAAAAATGTTTCCAGTGAAGCCGTCGCAGACGACGACCTCTACCGGTTTCTTGAAGATGCCGTGGCCTTCGACATTCCCGGCAAACTGGATCGGGGCCTCGGATAGCATCTTGTAGCATTCGAGGCAGAAATCCGTGCCCTTGCTGGGTTCGGTGCCGATGTTCAGGAGGCCGACTCGAGCTTCGGGTGTGCCAACGATGGCTTTGTAATAAACGCTGCCCATCACGGCGAAGCCTACGATGTGTTGCGGGCTCGGGTCGATATTCGCCCCGCCGTCGATTAAAAGAAAAACTCCGCCGTCGGCTGGAATTAGCACGCCAAGGGCTGCGCGATCGATGCCGGGCAGCGTGCGGAGCTTGATGGTTGAGGCGGCAACGAGGGCCCCGGTGTGTCCGGCGGAGACGACTGCGTCGGCTTCACCGCTTTTCACGAGGTCCACCGCTCGGCTTACAGATGAATCTTTTTTCCTGCGAACGCTGTCGAGCCCACTATCGGTCATGTCCACGACCTGTGAGGCGTGGTGGAACGAGAAGCGGGATTGGATATCCGCCGTGGAATGTTTTGCGAGCTCCGCTCGGACTTTCTGCTCGTCGCCAACGAAGATGATCTCCACATCGGGAAAATCACGGAGCGCTTGAACAGCTCCCGCCACGGGATTTTGCGGGGCATGATCCCCTCCCATTGCGTCGAGGGCAATTTTCATCCGGGGAAATCCGACCCTCGGAACTACTCTGCGCCGATGGTGAGAACCTGGCGTTTGTTATAATATCCGCAGGATGGGCAGGCCACATGGCCCGGGACGGATGCGCCGCATTGAGGGCACTTGGCCAGCTTCGGGGCTTGCCAGCGGTTTGCCGCCTTGCGTGTGCGAAGGCGCATTTTCGATGTTTTGCGTTTGGGAACTCCCATAATTTTACTTTAGTTTTGGTTTTAGCTTGTCCAGCGCGTCCCATGCCGGCACGGACTTTTCGACCGGCCGCCCGAAGGCAACCCGGGAGTCATCGCGACGCGCGGGGCATTGCTTTTCACCGCCGCTGTCGCACTTGGGGTGCGCGGGCAGGGCAAGGTGCATATCTTCCCTGACCTCGGGGGTCAAGTCAATCAACTCCGATTTCGGCAAATCAATTTGCATCGAAAAGGGATCGATGACTAGGTCCCAATTGAAATCTTCGAGACAGTTTACGCATTGCAATTTTCCCTGAACGGACAGACTGCCGGTGGCAAAGAGACCGCCGCCGCTCAAGCCCACATCGAGCGTGTAGCACAGAGGCGCGGTTGGCGTAAAGCCACCCTGTTCGAGTTCCAAGGCGGCGGGGTTTTCCTCGCCTTCGATGTGCAGCGTGTCCCCTTCCGGAATGTGGTGAAGGTGCACTTTCATGAAAAAAAATTACCACCGCCTGCAAAAGTGGTCAATGCAGGCGAGGTTGCCGCTCGATTGTTGAATCAGGCTTTCAGTGAACGGAGCACCTGCGCGGAGGTTTTGAATCGCCGGGTCGGTAGTTCGCTCAAAGCGGTGGTGGTTTCTCCGTTGGGAGTGCGATCGGCATAACGCACTTCGATTTGCGCGAGGCTGGAAGTCTTGAGGCCATGGCGTAGCGGACGCCTTCGCGGCCGGAACCGCTTTCCTTGATGCCGCCGTAGGGCATGTTTTCCACGCGGAAGGTCGGGACTTGATTAACCATCACGCCGCCGACTTCGAGTTCCTCGAAAGCCCTGATCGCATTTTGAAGGTTGTTTGTGAAAACACCGGCCTGGAGGCCGAAGCGGGAGTCGTTGGCCATAGCGAGGGCTTCCTCGTAGGTCCCGTAATTCTGGAGCACAGCCAGCGGAGCGAAGGCTTCTTCGCGTAGCACGGACGAATCGGATGGCACATTTTCCAGGAGCAGCGGACCAAGAACGGAACGGCCCGAAGTCTGCAGCGGCGTGAGGAGGGATGCGCCTGCATCGGTTGCTTCCTCGACCCAACGAACAATCTTCTCACAGGCGGCCGCGTTGATCATCGGACCAACCAGCGTCTGGCGCTCGGAGGGGTCGCCGGTGTGGATTTTTTCCTGAATGAATGATACGAGTGCGCCTCGGAATTGGCTGAAAATTTCGCGGTGCACGAGGATTCGTTGGACGCTTATGCACGACTGGCCAGCGAATCCGTAGGCGGCGGCGGCGATTTTCGGAACGGCGGCGTGCCAGTCCGAGTCTGGCTCCACGATCACAGCGGCATTTCCGCCAAGCTCGAGTGCGCATTTCATTTTTGCGGCATGGCCCTTGAGGTTCCAACCGACATCGACGCTGCCGGTGAAGCTCAGCATTTTCACTCTCGCGTCCGCAAGCAGCGGAGGAATGAGCTCGTGTGCGAAGGGGATGATATTGACCTGGCCTGCCGGAACACCAGCCTCATGCAGAACCTCGGCGAGCAGAAGCGCCGTGAGGGGCGTCTTCATCGCAGGCTTGAGCAGCATCGTATTTCCAGTGGCGATGCAGGGGGCTACTTTGTGGGCTACAAGGTTCAGCGGAAAATTGAAGGGCGTAATTCCGAGAATCACGCCCAGCGGGAAGCGGTGGACGATACCAAAGTGGCCGAGCCCCGGGGCGCTCGCTTCCATATTGATGCCATGGCCGTCGTCGCCGAGCGCGAGTGCTGCTGCGAATCGAAAGGTCAGGCACGCCCGGTCCACTTCGGCCTCGGCAAAGGTCACCGGTTTTCCAGCCTCGGCGACGATCACATCGACAAACTCTTGACGCCGCTCGCGGAGAAGTTGGCTGATCCTCTCGAGTGTCGCCGCGCGGGCTTCGCTCGAAATTTTGCGCGTTTTTTGGAATGCAGAGTGCGCGCTGGCTATCGCGGATTCGACATCCTGCGAACCTGCCGTGCAAATATCGGCGAGTTTTTCACCGGACCAGGGATTGTGGACCGCCTCGGAGGCTTGCGTCTCCACCCAGCAGCCGTCGAGGTAGAAGGGTTTCATGGTTTTTTAGATGCGTTCGACTTCCCGTTTTTCGACAAATGTTGGCAGGCCCTCGCGGGAGAAGCAGTTCATGAGTTCCTCAGGGTCGAGAGCTTCGGGCATCATGACGCCGCGTTCGGTGATTTTGCCGGTGGCGAGAAGTCGGGCGGTGATGGCGGGCGGTATGCCGGTTTGCACAAGGGTGAGCGAGTAGCCGTATTTCTCGTAGGTGTCGCGGTGGCTGTCCATCGAATACACGAAATACTCCACGCGTTTGCGGTCCTTCGTTCCCCGCACCTCGGTTCCGACACACGAGTAGCCTTCCACCGTCGCCCCGAGTTGGGCGGGCTTGGGCAGGTGCGCGCTGGCGACGCGCACGGGGGAAACCTCCACGCCATCGACACGCACCTTTTTCCAGGTGTCGAGGTTCAGGAGTTGGAGGCTCTTCGAGATGTTCACGACCTTGTCGGGGATGCTGTATTTGAACACCGAGTAGCGGACGCCTTTTTCTACGAATGGAGGATGTATGCCTAGACTCACGCCCTCCTCATGCGCGACGGCGTAGGTTTTTTGAAGCCCGATCGGCTCGGGAAAACGCACCCACTCGACTTCGGTCTCCAGTGGCTTGCCGCTCACCACGCGACCATCCTTCACATAATAGGGTGGCGCGCCGAGTTCCTCAAAAAATGTCTCCGGCGAGAAAAGCACGGCGAACCGGTATCCGCGCACCTCGGCGTTGTCGGCATCCAGCACTCGGATGCTTGAGGCGGTATCCAAGCGATCCATCGCCCAGCGGGCGTAAACATTCACCGCACCCGGATCCATCCCCATGCAGAGGATGCCGGCCAGACCCCGGTCGAGGAACGGTTGGTTGAATTTCTCGATTTCGGCCTCGAAGGAATTCTTGCCCGGTTTCTTCACGCCGGGGGCCGAGTAGATATCCGCCGCCATGTCGATGTAGTGCGATCCAGCCCGCAGGCAGGCTTCGAGCACGGAGTAGTTCGTTTGGCACACGCAGGCGTTGCAGGTGACGGTGATCTCGTGCTCGCGCATGAGCGCCGCCAGCGCATCGGTGTGCATGGCATTCGCCTGAACCACCAGAAACCGGCTTTTCGGAGTTTTTGCCGCGAGTTGGTTCGCAAAAACAGGATCCATATCCGCAAGGATGATCCGGTCGAAACAATCGTATTCGTGAAGTTTTTGGCCGATGACCGAACCCACACCGCCAATTCCAATAACCATTGCGTTTGCCATAAAAAATAATGTTTAGCGGCGCGTAACCCGCAAACGACAATTCTCCCGAACCGGTCATCGGCGGCACTCGCCGTCATAATGTGGGACATCGCAGGGTTATCCTGCGTTCAAAATCTTCCTCACAAGCCCAAGTCGCTTGTCGCCGATGCCCTCGTCGGCAGCAGAGTCCATAGGTTTGTTCTAATTATTGCTTCCAGAGTGTATAAGCCACTCCAGCAATAATTAGTAAAATGAACAGCCCCCGCGCAATCCAAACAGCTTGGCGGTCGATTGGAGATTTTCCGACAATAGACCGATCATCGCGATGTGAGCCCCACGGAATGAGCAAGTCAATGAGTAGGTCAAAAAGCCAGTGCATGGCTATCTACTCAACGGAGGCAGGCCGATATCGCGCACGAGGTTGCCCGGGACGACGTGGGTCGAGATTTCGGGGCGTGAACAATATTTTCTGATGTTTGCGAGAAAAGTCACCATGCCGAATGCGCGGGCCTTGGCTTGATACATGGCCAGGCGATTCAAAGCCCGCTGGGATGCATAACCATGTTCAGGCAAAGCTTGGTGTAAAAGCCAAGCTTGGTCCAACAACTCGCCTAATTCACCTTTTGAATCGGATGGATTCTTCTGCAGTTGTCGCCAGGCCCTGTGCAATCGTGGCGGGTAAAAGGCCAACTCGTAAGCGGTCTGAAGGCGTTCCCGGGGTGTCATGGTCGCAACGCCCAAAGACCCGCATCCACCTTGAAGTTGGCCAGATTTTCCCTCACCACGGCGTCTTCACGAAATGGCTCCGGCAGATCACCAACGGCGGCTTCCACGGCATCAATCCTTACTGGAATTTGACGGTAGAGGTATTGGATGTCGCTGCGATCAATCTCGTCATAGCGGATGAGTTTGCTGGCGATGAGTTGCGGAACAGATCCTGTTTTGACCGACAAATTTCGGCCCCGCCAGAGAAGGATATCCGTTCCGGCATTCGGCTTGGCGAGGCAGAGCCGCACCGCCGAAATCCACTTCAGATGGTCGGACGAATAATCGTCGGCTGGATTGAGCGGAATCCCTGCAAGCTCCGCAGCCCGACGGAGTTCGCTTTCGTCCACATCGGAATACGGGGCCGCTACATCAATATCCAGACTTGTCCGGTCCGGTTCATCCAAGAGCATGAACGCTGCGCTTCCGTAGATGTGAAGGATGGCGGGAGACTTCAATTCGCCATCTATTTTTTCAAGATAGCCAAGCAATTCGGCCTTGTTCACGTGAACAACTATATTGGTGTAGGCGAAGCTGACAAGGTGAAGTGGCTTAATTCCCCAGAAGCGCAGCTTTTAAGTCCTGCTGAACCGGATTTGAGCCGAACCACACGCTCAGAAAGGCCTTTTGAAAATCGCGGCCCTGGATTGTGCCTTTCAGTTTGCCATTGTCATAGACCTGAGTCTCTGAGCCTACGAGTTGGATCATTTCCGTTCCTCCTTGGTTGATTGCGCCGAACATGCCGATAAAGGCTGTCCGATCTTTTTCAATGCCCGGATATGTATAGGTCATGCTGGCCTGAATTTGGCTCTGCCAAGCATTTACAGCCTGAGTCTGACTGACGGATTTCAGAAAAGTGAATGTGAATTGCATCGGCCCGGGCGAGGCCAGCACGGCCTCCTCGGACTTCAGCGGGGAGGGTGCGTAGAATGTGGCGACATAGGCTTTGATTGGAATGAATGCGATGCTCACGGTGCGAAGACCTGCGCCGTTCAGTGACAGGGACTGCCCGTTCACGCTGGATTGCGGAGGAACTTTTACGCCTTCAATTTCAAGGGGGAAGGCGGATGGCAGAGTGGAAAAAAGAAGAAGGGCAAGGGCGGGGACAATTTTTTGATTCATAAACAATGTGCTGGTAGTTTGGATTTCCAGCAGGGTCAATCACACAAAAAAACCGCGCTCTCGCAGCATTGAAGCTCAGAGCGCGGCTTGAATGGAGTGGCGGCTTTTTGAATGCTCGGCGATTCTGCACAATAAGGAGAAAACCTACTTCTGAATGAAGACATCCATCTGCTGTCCGACATAGACTGGGAAGTCGGGGTTTTTGAATCGGAAAATGATCTGAAGCACGCGGGTGTCAACGCGCTCGGTGCTTTCTCCGGAGAGGGATTTTTTCGGCAGGATGTAAGGTTCGATGCGCACGAATTCGAGCGGGACGGATTTTCCGCGCGAGCCTTTGAGGAAGGCGACGCCGGTGCAGCCTTCACGTATGGCTGGGGCGTCGGATTCATCGACATCGACGCGCAGTTGGAGTTGCGAGACATCGCCGAGCAGGATGGCTGGCTCGGCGGCATTGACCATGGTGTATTCACCGGCTCGGATATTGACTTGAAGCACGGTGCCGTCGCGAGGTGCGCGGATGGTGAGCAGGTCGAGGCGCACGCGGGCATCGGCGAGGCGGGCGCGGGCTAGGTCGAGGTCTGCAAGTGCGCTTTGCAACTGGCGATCGGCTGCCTGCCAGGCAAAGAGATTGCGCTTGGTCTCGTCTTCGCTGGAGACATTTTTTTCCCGCAGGCGAGTTGAGCGGTCGAGCTGATCCTTGCGGTCGGCGAGGATGGTTTTCGATGTGTCGACTTGGGCCTCGAGAACGGCGACCTGGGCTTCCTGCACCTTCACCGCCGAGCGGGCGTCCCGGTCATCCATCGTAAAGAGGACAGCGCCTTGGGAAACCTTGGAGCCGACTTGCACGGCGACATTCTGGATCAGTCCCGAGGTAGCCGGCGCGATGCGGACATTTTCATTAACGCTCTCCACGAGCCCGCGGCCGCCGATGGAATCCGAGTAGGGCGATTGAGGGGGCGGGATCAAGGGCTGGGGCTCCGGGCCGCTCTGGCGAAGGCGCAGCACGAGGAGCGTCACGGCGATGATTCCGGCGAGGGCTATGTAGAAGGATAGGCGCTTAGTCATGCTGGAGTTGGGTGTGGTCGTCGAAATGGCCGATCACATGTCCATCGTCCATCTGAACTATGCGGTCGGCAAATGGATAAATGCGGCTGTCGTGTGTGACAATGATAACGCAGCGGTCGGGTTTCAGTGCGCTGGCTTTGAGGAGTTCGAGAGTCTTGTGTCCACTCACGGAATCCAGCGCTGCCGTGGGCTCGTCGCAGATGATCAAGCGCGGCTCGTGAACAAGCGCGCGCGAAATCGCGACGCGCTGCTGCTGCCCACCGGAGAGTTGGTTGGGATAGGATTTGAATTTGTCACCCAATCCGACCTGCTCGAGGACGGAGCGGGCTTTTTTCTCGGCCTCGGCAGTTGGCCTGCCCTGCAGGATGAGCGGAATCGAAACATTCTCCACCGCTGTGAGTGTGGGGATGAGATTGAACTGCTGGAAAATGAAGCCGATGTTCTCCCGGCGGAAGCTGGTTATTTCGCCGTTCCTCATTTTTCCAAGGTCTTTGTCGAAGACTGTGATCCGGCCCTCGTCGAATTTGAGGGTTCCACAGATCACGCTCAGGAGCGTGGTTTTCCCACAGCCCGAGGGGCCGACAATCATGAGAATCTCGCCGAAGCGAGCCTCGAGACTGGCTCCCTTTAGGGCAAAGACACGCGAGTCGCCGCCACTGAAGGTTTTCACGACATCCTCGACACGGACTGCGATTTTGTGGCTTTCGCTCATCGGAACACGACCGCAGGTTCGAGACGCATCACTTTTGCGAGGCCGATGAGGGCGGAGAAGGAGCAGATGAAAAGAATCACGCACGCGACAAATACCGGCACCTGCCAAGGCATGAAGAAGGGTGGCGCCTCTTTGGCGAGAACCGTGTGTCCAAACCACGCCGCCAGCCCTACGCCGATTCCATAGCCGATGAATCCCACGGAAAAAGCCTGCGCCAGCACCATGCCGGCGAGCGTTGTGTTGCGCGCGCCCATGGCTTTGAAGGCGGCCAGAAAGCGCAGATTGTCGTGGACGAAAAGGTAGAATGTCTGCCCTGCTATCGCTATGCCGACGATGAGGCCGAGGATCACCACCGTGCCAAAGGAAATGGGGATCCCGGTATTTTTGATATACCAGCGGATTGTCATCCAGAAGAGGTCGTCGTGCTCGATCGCCCGCACGCCATCGAGCTTGTCGATGAGAGCCGCGAGTTCCCGGTCGGTCACGCCTTGCATCGGCGCGGCCAGCACATAGCTGAGTTGTTTGCGCGAGGGTTTCGCGTATTGCAGAGCCCTGTCATAAGTCGTGTAGATGTATGGTTGCCCAAGGAAACTACGGCTGACTCGGCAAATGCCAACGACACGGGCGGCTTTGTCATTGATCTCAAATGTTGTCCCAAGCTCGATCTTGATGCCCTTGCGTCGGAACTTTTCCACCGCGACCTGATCCACCACCACGGAATCCGGCAGCCTCAAATCCTCGATGCGTCCAGCCGTCATATTCATCGGCCGTCCCATGAGAGTCCCTGTGTCCAGGCCGACGACCTGCACATTTTGAAAAGATCCATCGCCGAGACGCGCCTGCTCGATGCCGATGTAGAGAGGCACGGCCCACGCCACGCCTTTCACGCTCCGCACGCGATCGACCTCGATCTGCCGCATCGGAATGACCTCGTTCGCTTGCTCGACTTTTGCATCCACCACCCACACCGGCGCTCCGATGTTTCGCACCGTTGCCGTCGTCCACATCATCAATCCGCAAAAGACCGATGACTGCTGGCACATGAGCAGCGAGCAAAAGGCGAGGCCACAGACCAGCATCGCATATTTCGCCCGGTCGCGAAACAGCATCTTGAGCGCGACATTCAGCATCGCAGCAGAGGGGCACTACACACTTAGCGGCGCGACCCCATGAAGAGACGCAGCACATACCAGAACATCATCGCCACAGCGGCGAAGAGCTGGATGGCAGCCGAGAGATCTGCATTCTCGGGGTAGTCGCGCATGATCGATGAGGTCGTGTAGAGGATCGATGCCCCGGCCAGCGCGACCATTCCCACCGAAAACCAAGTGCCGAGGTTGAATTGGAAAAACACAGCGCACACGATCGCCGCCAAGCCGAGTAATCCACCCCAGATGATGAATGTTCGCAGGAACGAAAAATCTTTCCGGGTTGTTACCACGACCGCCGTCAGAAGAAAAAAACCACCCAGCGTGGCCTGCGCCGCGCTGGCAATGACTCCCGGCGCCGTTTGATTCGCAATGTCAAGAAGCGGAACTGTGATTACCGCCTGCAGAAAAACATAGAGCACCAGCCCGATATACTGAAGCGGTCGCGATATCGCGGGATTCGCTAGAAAAGTCGCCAACCAGGAAAGCACCATGAAACCGCCAAGCACAATCAGCCACGACACGCTGTCGAACGCCTGCACAATTGTATTCGCGATCCCAGTCTGGAAAAACCAGACCTCGATCCCCACAAAAAGGGCAATTGCCAAAGCCAGATGGCTGTATGTGCGAACAAGAAAAGCCCCGCGAGCCTCCGCCGGAAGTTCACTGACAGGCATTGTAGTGGGTGAGTTCATAAGCAATTTAGTTTGTTTGTCGTATAGCCCCCTTGTGCGGAAAAGCAACCCCGGGGCACACCTATGCCCCGAAGACCAGGCGGCAGATAATGATAGAAGCGGC
Organism: Terrimicrobiaceae bacterium; assembly: GCA_044347585.1. GTDB lineage: Bacteria > Verrucomicrobiota > Verrucomicrobiia > Chthoniobacterales > Terrimicrobiaceae > UBA967. Next base: position 1,240 of record JBIKUM010000050.1, on the reverse strand, counting down.
GACGCCGAAGAAGTCTGCGACGAGGCCGGCGGGGACGGCGTGGCGCGTGCGGCGGATGGCCACGGATCCGAAGTAAACGGCGAGGACATAGAATGTGGTTTCGCTGCTGCCGAGCACGGTGGCGCCCATGCGGGTGATAAGGCTGTCCGGGCCGTGGGCCTGGACAAGCTCGGCGAAGAGACCATTTGCTCCGCTGCCGCTTAGGGGACGAATAAGGACGAGCGGGAGGAGTTCTGTCGGGAACTGAACCGCATTCAAAGCTGGGCCTATGAATCGTGTGATGACATCGATACCGCCTGCTGCGCGGAACATGGCCACGGAGGAGATGATGGCAACGAGATACGGAATGATGCGGATTGCGACCTGAAACCCTTCTTTGGCACCCTCCACGAATTCTTCATACACCTTCACGCCGCTGAGTGAGCCGTAGAGTGGAAAGAAGGCGAGTAGGAATGGAATCGCAAGGTAGGAGACGGCATCGACAAGATTCACCAAAGGGCCGCGTGTCGCGCTTTGAGTCTGTATGAATTGCCAGCCAAAAATCAGGAAGCATCCTGCAAATGCCAGCAGGATGAGAGTTCCCCACCATTTCGGTTTCTGGAATGACTCGGCATTTTCAATCGACTCCAACTCCGTCGCCGCCGTCGTGTCCTCGACTTTTGGCAGGGCATACATCGGCAGCCGCTCGAAAAATTTCACGGCAAGGATGGCGGCAATGGTCGAGCAGCAGGTGGCAAAGAATGTGGTTCCGATGATGGCTGTGGGGCTTACTGATCCTGCCGCAGCCAAGATCGCCACCGTGGTGGCCGGGATCAGCTGAATTGAGCTCGTGTTGATTGCCAAAAATGTGCACATGGCATTCGTGGCCGTGCCGGGGCGGGGGTTCAGCTTTTCAAGGTCCTGCATGGCGCGCAGGCCGAGCGGGGTTGCCGCGTTGCTGAGGCCCAGCATGTTGGCGGCCATGTTCATGACCATGGATCCCATGGCCGGGTGGTTCGAAGGAACATCCGGAAAAATCCGGCACAGGATCGGGCGGAGAGCGCGGGCGAGGAGAGTAACCAAGCCCGATTTTTCGGCGATTTTCATCAAGCCGAGCCAGAGGGCCATGACTCCGGCAAGTGGCAGAGCAAGCGTCATCACCGCCGTCTTGCAGGCTTCAAATGCGGCGGCCGTCACCTCCTGCAGCTTCCCCTCAAAGCCTCCGAGCAGCATCGCCAGCAAAATCAAGCCAAGCCAGATG
>JBIKUM010000244.1:0-4676 GCA_044347585.1 Terrimicrobiaceae bacterium | reverse complement strand
AAGGGGGAAAATTCTCCGCTTGGAATGGCTGACCAAATTGACCGCTAGCAGGGAGCTCGCGAACCAAAAATTTGGACGATCGTCCAAATTTTTGGTTCGAACGGAAGATCAAACCCATCCGAGCCAGCCGATGAAAGCGGCGCCGCCGACGATGAGGATGGGGTTGGTTTTTGTGGTGGCGCAGAGGAGGGTGCAGGCGCCGGTGAGAAGCCAGGCGCGCCAGTCGTGGTCGGCGGATTTGCTCATCACCCAACCGCTGGCGAGGACGAGTCCGACGGTGAGAGGGGCGAAGCCGCGCTCGATGGCGGAGCGGAGGGGGGAATCCGCTGAGCGGCTCCAGAGGCGGCTCACGAGATAAACGAGGATGCCTGCCGGCAGGATCATGGCCACGGTTGCAAGGACGGCTCCGGTGATGCCTGCCGCTTTGTAGCCGATGAGTGTGACGAGCAGAATGCTGGGGCCGGGGGCGGCTTGCGAGATCGCAAAGAGGTCGGCGAATTGTTTTCCGTTCATCCAAGAATAGGCATCCACCGCCTTGCGGTGCATTTCCGGGATGACCGTATTGCCGCCGCCGATTGATAGCAGCGACAGCGAGCTGAAGAGGATCAGCACATGGATGAGGTTGAGGCCTTCGTCTTTCATTTGGCCTTGGGCCAAGCCCAGAGGAGGGCGAAGGGTGCTGTGAGCGCGAGCACGCCGAAGAGTGGCCAGCGCAGGACGCCGTTCAGAAAAAATGTGGCGGCGAAAAGAATCCACGGAATCGAGCCAAGGAGGCACTTGCGTCCTGTTTTGAAAGCCATCGAGAGGGTGAGGGCGATGGCTCCTGCAGCGGCGCCTTTCAGTGCATTCTGGAGCGCCGGGACATGGCTGTATTGAAAGTAGGCGGCTCCGAGCAGGAGGATCAGAACGGCCGGCAAAAATGTGAGACCGAAGACAGCGGCGATGGCGCCTGGCAGGCCGAGGAATTTCGCTCCGACAAAAATGGCGACATTAACCTGATTCGCCCCCGGCAGAATTCGGCACATCGTGAGGATGCTCAAAAACTCCTCTTCGCTCATCCATTTCTTCTCCACGACCACAACCTCTCGAGACCATGCCGAGAGCCCTCCGCCGAAGGATGCCAGCGAGATGTGGTTGAAAGTGAGCGCCAACTCCGCAAGCGAGGGGCGCGCCTTTGCAGCGTCACTCATGATTCAGCTCCGGATCGTGTGGGAAGTCGCCCTCGTGGTGTTGGGTGGGGTCCAGCGGATCCGGTGCGTCGTAGTGGTGCGACTCCTCCCAGTCGTGGTGGAAAGTTTCGATCAGTTTGGAAACGACCTCGCGCTGGCTGAGGGTGATCCCCAGTTCGCGCCGGAGATCGAAGGCGGAGCGGTCGAGGTTCATCGAGCCGAGGAGGGCGCGTTTGCCGTCGGCCACAAGCAGCTTCGCATGGACGCGGAGTTTTTTTTGTTTGTGGATTTTCGCCCCGGCGCGGCGCATCACGCGGAGTGAGGCGAAGGTGTCGAGGATGTCGCATTCGCTGATGCCGTGGCGCCCCCCGCACAGCACGCGCACCTTCACTCCGCGCGAGGCGGCGTCTACGATGCGGTCCAGCACGGCGGCATCGACAAATTTCGGATGCTGAACGAGGAGCGATTCCTTGGCTGCGTCGATAAATTTGGCGATCGCTAGGCGTGATCCCGTATTGCTCCAGACGAGGCCGGTATCCACCGAGGGAGTCCAAGCCGTCCTGTTCCAGTCGGCATCGAAGCACTCAGTGATCTGAGCCGCTTTGGCGGTATTTTCAAAGACGAGGCCGTAGTCCCTGGTGCGGGTGAAATATTTTTCACAGAGATTGTAGGTCGCCACCATCGCGCGCGCTCCGTCGGCCACCATGGATTTCTCATGGGTCACATAGAAATCGGGATTCGACCACTGGACGGCCACGCCTGCTTGCTCCAAAGCCGCGAAAGTTTCGTCGTTCGCCCGGTCGCCCCCAGACCGCTTCGCATTCAACATCACGCGCACAGCCACGCCCGCGCGGTGCGACTCCACCACCACTTGGAGAATCTCGGGGTGGGTGAAGGTGAATTGTTTTAAAATGAGACTGGTCCGCGCGGAGCGGATGAACTCGATGACAGGGAGGGCCCCTTCATCCGGTTGGATAATTAATTTCATGTGAAAATCTCCTGAGAAACCCGAGTTGGGATTCGCATAGTGGCGAATTGCCGTGACCTCTTGAAGCGAAAAACAGGAGGCGGGATCGCCATCCAATTCGAGTCTGGAATGGAGCCCGCAGGCCTGCCAAGTTGAGTCGCATGAGCAAAAAATCCGAAAAACAGAAATCCTCGAAGCCCCTGCGCCTCCTTGGCAAGGCCTCCGCACTACCCCAGCAGCCCTCGGTGGAAATTCTGGAAACATTTCCGAACAGCCATCCCGGCCGTGGTTATGTCATTCGAGTGGACACGGAGGATTTTTCCTCGCTGTGCCCGGTGACCGGTCAGCCTGACTACGCGGAGATTGTCATCGAGTATGTGCCCGCCGCGCGCTGCGTCGAAACCAAGTCGCTCAAATATTACCTCGCCGCCTTCCGAAACACGCCGTCATTCAACGAGCAGATCGTGAACCGCATCCTAGACGACCTAGTCGCCGTCTGCGCCCCCCAGAACATGACAGTGACAGGCGCCTTCGCTGCACGCGGTGGCTTGGCTTTGACTGTCACCGCCACACACAATGCTGTCGGTAAAAAGCGCAAGTGACCTGAGAGACGAGGTCCTTACTTTTTGTAAAAGGAAATCGCCGTTACGAGATCGACTGCGCGTTGGAGGACAGTGTCGCGGAGGGATTCGGTTTCGTCGTCGGTTTCGGGGGTGGCGTTGATTTCGGGGTTTGTGTTGGCGACGAGGGCGGCTTCGTTCATGCGGGGGCGTTCGATATCGAATACGAACTGGCTCACGCCTTTTTCTTTGGTGAGGTCGAAGATTTTTTTCTGCGTTTCGGCGGGCAGGCTGATTTCGATGTCGGGCTTCACTCCGTCTGGAAAAATAGGCCCTGAGCCGGGGAGAGAGACGCGGGATACGGCAAGGTGGATTGTTTTGCCGCCGCCGATTTGAAACTCCGAGAACTCCACCGCGCCGCCTGCGGTTTTTTCGCCCACAACCATCGCGCCGGAATTTGCGCGCAGCGTGGCTGCGAGGGCTTCGGCGGCTCCCGATGTGTTGGCATCCGTGAGCACCACGAGGATGCCTTGAAAGACGGCATCCCGGTCGGCTGTGAGGATGCGTTCCTGTTTGGCGTTGGGTTTTTCGATGGTGAAAAGGATTTTTCCCTTGGGGCAAAAACGCTTGGCAAAATCCGCTGCAGTGTCGAATTCCGATCCGCCCGGTATGCCCCGGAGGTCGAGGATCACGGCAGGAATGGATTTGTCGCCGAAATTGCCGAGCGCGGAGTCCGTCTGTTTAAGGGCTGCGGCATCCATCGTTCCGGGGCGGATGTAACCGATGCGGCCATCGAGAATCTCGGCGAGAAAGGGTATGGATTGCGGCGAGGGCTTTCCTGCGGAATTCAAATCGGCGCCAGCGCCCAATCTCATCAGCAGTCCTTCCAAAAGCGCCCGCTGGCGGGATGCATTATCGAGCGCCTCAGGGGAGAGGTAGTTCGCATTCAAGGCTTCGATGGCTTTTTGAATTTGCGATTCGTCGAGGGCATCGACGGCTTCTCTCAAAGTGGAGAGAGGCGTCGGAGCGGGTTTGGCGGCGGGCGTATCCTCTGCCAAGGCGGTCGTGGCGAGGCCGGCCAAGAGAACGAGGGGGAGGAATTTCATTAGTGGGTCGGCGTGGCTCCGATGTCATTCCGGCGCTGGACGCCTTCGAACGAAATCCGATCCGCTGCCTGGTAGGCGAGGTTGCGGGCGTCTTCGAGCGTGTCTGCTTTGGCCGTGACACCGAGCACGCGCCCGCCGTTTGTGAGAATGTCATCGCCAGTTGCCTTTGTGCCGGCGTGGAAGACTTCCACGCTGTCGAGAGTGGCGGCATCGACGAGGCCGCTGATGGCTTTGCCTTTTTCGTAAGAGCCGGGATAGCCTCCCGAGGCGAGGATCACGCAGACGGCAGCTTTTTCATCCCATGCGGGAGTGAGTGAACTTAGCGCCCCAGCAGCAGTGGCTTCCAGCAATGGCAGGAGGTCGGATTCTAGGCGACGAACCAGCACTTGGGTCTCGGGATCGCCCCAGCGGCAGTTGAATTCGAGAACTTTTGGACCGGATGCCGTGAGCATGAGGCCGGGGAAGAGCATGCCACGGAAGTCGAGTTTGTCTTTTTTGATGCCTGCGATGAAGCGGTCGAGGATTTCGGTGCGGATGCGGGCGCGCAGGGAGTCATCCACCGAGCCGCTCGGGCTGATCGTTCCCATGCCGCCGGTATTCGGGCCTTGGTCGCCGTCGTGGGCTTTTTTGTGGTCGCGGCAATCGGGGAAAAGAAGGTAGTTCGAGCCGTCCACAAGCGCGTGGATCGAGCATTCGACACCTTCGAGGAATTCCTCGATCACGACGCGGCTTCCGGCGTCGCCAAAGGCGAGGTCTTCCATGCAGAGGCGGAGGGCGGCATCCGCCTCGGCGAAATTCGCGGCAATGATCACGCCTTTGCCGAGTGCGAGTCCGTCGGCCTTCACCACGAGCGGATACTTTGCGCTGCGGCAGT
>JBIKUM010000217.1:0-5229 GCA_044347585.1 Terrimicrobiaceae bacterium | reverse complement strand
AGGTCGGAGACCTGCTTTTCACGGCCGTGAATCTTGCCCGCAAGCTGGGAGTCGATGCCGAAACCGCGCTCGCGGGCTCCACGAATCGCTTCGTCTCTCGCTTCCAAGCGATCGAGCGCGAACTCGGATCCCTCGGCCGCAAGGTCGAGGACACGCCGCTCGAGGAACTCGACCGCATTTGGGAAAAAGTAAAATCCGCATGAGCTTCGCCGTTGTTCAACCCGCCGCGCGCTCCCGCAACCGATCGTTTGCGAATGGACCGGGAGGCCCGGACGATGCCGGTCCGGCACCTGAAGGCGTCTATGCCTACGCCGCCTGCCTTGCGGGCGCTTTCCACCGCAGCTTGCGAACGGTTCCCTCGAATGCAGATGATGTCCTGCTGATTTTGGACAAAAAGAATCTCCGGAAGGCCCTAGCCGCGCTGAAAGTCTTTCACAAACGCGGTGCGCGCGTGAGGGTTTCCTGCAGAGACACACGCTCAGCCGACTTCGCCGCCCTCCTCAGCGATGTGACGAGATTTGATCTTTTCCGCGAAATCTGCCGCTCCGCCGATGGTGCCATAGCCACCACTCCCGAGAGTGTGAGCTTGTATGAAACCGCCGGGGCGGCCGAGGTCCCGTTCATCCCGCCGCCGTGTCCGGTCGATCACCCTGCGTGGGACTTCAGCCAGCCTGCGGGCAAGCGGCGCGGCATTTTCATCGGAACGAATTCCTTTCTCTCCGGCGGGGCGAACCATATTGCGGCCCTGATGGCGGCTGACCGCCTCTCGCGTGAACTGGAATGCCCGCTGGCGGTGGTCAACACCGAGGGACGCCGGGGCGGGATGATTTTAAAAAGCCTGCGAAAAAACAATCCGCTCTTCTTCATTGTCGAGGCGCCGGTGCCCTACGCCGATCTGTTGCGTGTCATGTCGCTGCACCGCATCGTATGGCAGTTGGATGGTGACGAAGGCCCTGGCGCGAGCGCATCCGCCGCATTGCTCTGCCGCATCCCCTGCGTGGGCGGAAATGGCGCCGTCGAGCGCATCGCCTTTCCCGGCATCAGTTCGCCTGCCTCGCGGGAGGATTTGTTGGAGTCCGCGCGACTCCTGCTCACAAATGACAAGGCTTGGCAGGAGGAGGTCGAGGCCTCCCAGCACCGCGCAGCCGAGTTCCTTTCGTTTCGCAAAACCGCCCTGCGTCTCGAGTCCTCGCGTTCATGACCGGCATCTCCGCATTCATCGTTTGCAAAAACGAGGCCGCATCTATCGAGCGTTGTCTCGCGAGCCTCGCGTGGTGCGATGAAATCGTTGTTGTAGACTCGGGGTCCACCGACGCCACTTTGGAAATCTGCGCGAGGCATAACTGCCGAATCGCTCACCGGGAGTGGACTGGCTATGTGGAGCAAAAATCCCATGCGCTCTCGCTTTGCACACAACCGTGGATTCTCAATCTGGATGCCGATGAGGAGGTCTCGCCCGAGTTGAGAGACGAAATCCGTGCCATGCTTGCAAGCGATGCCGGAGGACAAGCGAAGGAGGAGGGATTCGAGATTCTGCGTGTGGTTTTTTACCTGGGCCGTTGGTGGCGAAAAGGCGGATGGCATCCCGAGCGCCGCTTGCGTCTCGCACGGCGCGAGCGGGTCACTTGGCACGGGGAGGAACCCCATGAGCACGCCCGCGTGCAGGGTGCCGTCGGCCGCATGCGCGGTGAGTTGCGACACTACACCTACCGCGATATCGCTGACCATGTGGCCCGCCTGAATGCGCACTCCTCCGCAGCCGCCCGCGCTCTTCACGCAAAGGGCAAGCGCGCGGGTCTTGCGGATCTTCTTCTCAAACCCAAGGCGCGTTTTTTCAAATTCTACCTGCTCCGCCGTGGCTATCGCGAGGGCCTGCCCGGCCTGCTCGTCGCCTTCATGGAGGCGTTCTATGTCTACTTGAAATATTTCAAGCTCTGGGAGCTTGGTCGCAGCCGTTAGGCAAACAACCCGGCAGGCCAATACCCCAATGTGAATCTGCCGATGCGCGGCGATAGGTTTCAGCGTCTCCCGCTATCTTCCATGGAAGAATAGAACCTCCGGCAGGCAATTCTGCCGGGGGTTCTGTTTGTAGGTTTCATGGGGCGTTGCCCCCATTGTTGATGAGGTCTCCCGCTCTTAAAGGTGCGGGAGATTTATGACCAAATCACCGCCAATTCGAAAAAGCAGCACCAAGGAAATTCTGAGGGACATGCCGCTGCCTCCAACCGAGGAGCCAGAGGTATCCTACAGCAGGCTTTTTGAGACATCGCAGGACGGGATTTTTGTCTTGGATTTCCACACGCGCCGGATTGTGGATGTGAACCCCGCCATGTGCCTTCTCACTGGCATTTCGAGGTCGCGCCTCATCGCGGCGAATCCTGAGAACATCGCTCCCCTGCAAGCACTGTTCCGGAGTGAAGGATCATTTTTCGACGAGCTTCGAGCGGATCCTGTCCTTCGCAGGGAGAATCTGAGTGTGGAGAACCGGGATGGTGTGCACATTCAAGTCGAAGCCGTTTGCAATCTCTTCCACTCAGGCGGACGCGAGTTCATTCAATGCAACCTGCGCGATGTCACCCAGCACCGTCTGGCGCAGGATCAGGTGCGGCGCATGAATGAAATGCTCGAGCAGCGCGTGGCAGCTCGCACCTGCGAACTCGAGAGCGCGAACCGCGAGTTGGAGGCGTTCACCTACTCGGTTTCTCATGATCTCCGGGCCCCGCTGCGCCACATCATGGGCTTTGTCGAAATCCTTGAAAAAGAAGCCGCCGACACACTCACGGATGCCCAGCGGCGGCATCTCTTCACGATCGGCGGAGCCGCGCGGCGCATGGCCGAGTTGATAGAGGACCTGCTTGCATTCTCCCGCATCGGCCGCTCCGAGGTGCAGAAGGTGACTGTGGACATGCTCACGCTCGTCATGGAAGCGTTGGATGACCTGCGCCATGAAACGAAGGATCGAATCATTAGCTGGAAAATCCAAGATCTGCCCATGGTGACGGTGGATCGCTCGCTCATGCGCCAAGCGCTCGTGAACCTGCTTTCGAACGCCATCAAGTTCACATCGAAACGCAACCGGGCTGTCATTGAAATCGGCACGGAGCCGGGCCGTAAGAATGAGGATACGATCTACATTCGCGACAACGGTGTGGGTTTTAATCCCCGCTACGCGCAGAAAATTTTCGGCGTCTTCGAGAGGTTGCCCAACGCCGATGATTTCGAGGGGACCGGCATCGGTCTGGCCAATGTGCAACGCATCATCCGCCGTCACGGCGGTCGCGTGTGGGCGCTCGGCAAGGTGGATGCAGGGGCCACATTTTATTTCACCCTCCCCCGCAGAGTTGAAAATGACGCCTGATACGGCTCACATACTACTTGCGGAGGATGATCCCGCCGATGTCGAGATGGCGCTCTCGGCCATGCAGGCCGGTGATCTGAGACGCCGCATCGAGGTCGTGAACACTGGCGAGGATGCGTTGGATTACCTGCATCGGCGCCGGGCATGGAGGGGGCGAGGCGCCTCGCAGCCCGCGTTGGTGTTGCTGGACCTCAAGATGCCTGGAATAGGCGGCATCGAGGTTCTGCGCGCTATTAAAACCGATGCCCGCACGCGGTGTATTCCTGTGGTCGTTTTCACTTCCTCGGGCGAGCGGCGGGATATTTCTCTTTGCTATGAGCACGGCGCGAATGCCTATGTGGTGAAGCCCGTGGAATTCGCCTGCTTTGTCGAAACCCTTCAGGCCATCGGCCACTTCTGGACTGGCCTGAACACCCCCCCGGCGCGTTCGCTTCGCCCTCAGAGATGAAGTGCCGGATTCTTCACCTGGAGGACGATCCGCTCGATGCCGAGTTGATCTTGCGCAGGCTGGAAGCGGATGGCTTGGATTGCCAAATCGACCGGGTGGATACGGAGGCAGCTTTTTTGCAGGCGCTCGAATGCGGGGGCATCGATCTCGTTTTGGCCGATTTTTCTCTGCCCGGTGCCGACGGAATGGAAGCACTGCGGCTCGCCCGGCAAGTGAAGCCCGACCTGCCATTTCTCATTGTTTCGGGAGTCATCGGAGAAGAGGCGGCGGTGGATTCCCTTCAGAATGGCGCGACCGACTATATCTTGAAAGACCGTCTCTCTCGCTTGACGCCCGCCGTGCGAAGGGCATTGGACGAGGCAGCGCTCCGGCGCGACAGGGAATCCCTCGGCGACCAACTCACCCGTTCCCAAAAACTCGAAATCTTCGGAGAACTCGCGGGCGGTGTAGCTCACGACTACAACAACATTCTTACAATCATCATGGCCAACAGCGGGCTGCTCATGGCCGGACTCGCCGAGGGAACGCGCCTGCACAAACACGCTTCGCAAATCGAATACGCTTGTGGCCAGGCCGCCTCGCTGACTCGCCAGCTCTTGGTTTTCAGTCGCGACCGGGGGCGCGATGCCGCTGTGCTGAATCTAAACGGCATTGTCCAAAATGCCGAGTCCATGTTGGCGCGCCTGCTTCCCGAAAATGTCGAACTCGCAGTCTCCCCCAGTGCCGCCCAACTGCACATCACAGCAGATCGCGGCGATCTCGAGCAGGTGCTCATCAATCTTGTCCTCAACGCGCGCGACGCCATTCGCTCGCACGGCACGATCCGAATCGAAACAGGAAGGATTCAAAAAGACAGTCAGGCGCTTGTTTTTTTAAAGGTGCGGGACAACGGCGTTGGAATGACCAGCGAAGTGAAGGCGAGAGTGTTCGAGCCTTTTTTTACGACCAAGCCGGAGGGCAGTGGCACTGGACTCGGACTCGCGACCTGTCGGCGATTGATACAATCCATGGACGGACAGATCACCGTAAAAAGCCATCCCGGCCGGGGAACCGAATTCTGCATTCTGTGGCCTGCGGCGGAAGGTGGAGGGGGTTCTCAAAGCCAGATTCCTGTGCGTGCTGAAATGCCGCGTGGCTGTGAAAAAATCCTCTTGGCTGAAGACAATCACATGCTTCGAGACATGATGGCCGGCCAGCTTGAGGAGCTTGGCTATGAGGTTCTGCAAGCCTCCAATGGCATCGAGGGCCTCGATGTCTTCGCGCAGAGCAAGGACAACCCTCCCGTGCTCGTCATTGCGGATGTCGCGCTCCCTCTGCTTAGCGGGCGGGAGATGGGGCGGTTGCTCCAGCGGTCATCGCCAGATTTGCGTGTTCTCTACACCTCGGGACACTCCGACCACACCATAGCTGCGCTTGGATTTCA
>JBIKUM010000015.1:0-16670 GCA_044347585.1 Terrimicrobiaceae bacterium | reverse complement strand
TGTCATGCCAGGGGCTTTGTCTACGAGCAGGACGCCGTCAATTTCAGTTCCGGATTTCATCAGAGAGAGCTTTTAAAAAATCGTTTTTGACCTGGGTGAGTGTGCCATCCACGCGAGCGCCAGCCGCCATTGCATGTCCGCCGCCTTCGAATTGTTTGCAGACTTTGCAGACATCGATCCTCGGGAATTTTGAGCGGGCGCTCACGCGCACCTTGCCTTCGGGAAGTTCCTCGAAAAACACGGCGGCTTCGACGCCTTCGATGGAACGCAGATGGTCGATGATTCCCTCGTTGTCCTCGGGGAGGACCTTCAGTCTCTCCACGAGATCCATCGGGAGGGAGAAAGTCGCGATGCGGTTGTCGCAATGAAACTCGGCCGTGTTGAGTGCGTGGCGGAGAAGTTCGAAGCGACGGCGGGGCTGGCTGTCATACATCGCACGGGAGAGGCCGGGAACATCCACGCCACAGCTGATGAGATGCGAGGCGGCTGTGAAGGTGCGCTCGTTTGTGCCGGCGTATTGGAATGAGCCGGTGTCGGTGGAGATCGCCGCAAACAGATTGGTCGCCATCTCTGCAGAAACGCGGGCGCCGACATGCTGGAAAAATTCCAAAAGGATCTGCCCGGTCGCCGGCGCGGATGGATCGATGTAATTCACATCGCCGTAGTTCTCGTTGCTGATGTGGTGATCGATATTGAGGATCGTTGTGCCGGGGGCGATGGCTTTGTTCACCGTGCCGAGGCGGTTTTTCACCGAGGTATCGAGCGCGACAAAAACATCGAATTTCTGCGGCGTGGCGGGAGGCAGGCTCACGATCTCGTGGCACGGCAGGTAGTGGAACTTCGAGGTCGAGCCCTCCTCGTTGTAGGCGGTCACTTCCTTGCCGCAATCGCGCAGCCAGAGGGCAAAGGCAATGGTCGATCCCAGCGCGTCGGCGTCGGGGCGGATATGGCTGGCAACTCCCACTGTGCGGGCATCGCGAAGCGCATTTGAGATGATGTCAAAGTTCATTTTCGTCATTTGGCAATTCTTCCTTCAGGCCGAGTTCGTCCATGATGTCGATGACCCGCGTGCCGCGCTCGATGGCGTCGTCGAGGCGGAAATTCAAATGGGGTGTGTGTTTCATTTGCACGCGGCGGGACAGCTCGGTCTGGAACATGACTCGGTGGTTCTCAAGGGCCTCCATCGCCTTGCGGCGTCCGGCGGGCGTGCCCAGCGCGGAAATAAAAATATGGGCCTGCTTGAGGTCGGGAGTGATGTCTACATCGCTTACGGTCACGAGAGTGTTTTCAAACTCCAGCTCGCGGCGAATGATCACGCCGATTTCGCGTTTCAGCACTTCGCATACCCTGACGAGTCGGTTTTTCATGGCACTGTTTGTCCGGACGAGGTCTTCAGCCTGCGGTCGGTCGTGGGATTAGGATTAAAGTTTACAGTTGCTGCGCGATCTTCTCGAGCGTGTAGCACTCGATGATATCTTCGGGCAGGTATTCCGTGAAATCACCCAGCTTGATGCCGCATTCGAGACCCGAGCGCACTTCCTTGACCTCGTCGGCGAAGCGGCGGAGTGTGGCGATGCCGCCGTCGTAAATCGGCTGGCGGCGGCGCAACACGCGGGCTCGGGCGCTGCGGGCGATCCGGCCATCAATGACAATGCAACCGGCCACCTTACCCTTGGTGAGATCGAACACCTGCTTGACCTCGGCGTGGCCGATGATGGCTTCGCGGTGTTCCGGCGCGAGCATGCCGCTCATGGATTCGCGGACCTGGTCGAGCAATTCGTAAATGATGCTGTAGAGCTTGATCTGAACGCCCTCGCGCTTGGCAGCTTGCGCGGCGCTGTTCTCGGTCTTGGTGCCAAAGCCTATAATGACGGCATTGGACGCGCTCGCTAGAAGGACATCGGACTCCGTGATCGGGCCGACGGCGCTGTGAATGATATCGAGGGTAATTTTCTTTTGAGGAATCTCCTTGAGCGAGGCCACGACGGCTTCGAGCGAGCCTTGCACGTCGCATTTGACGATGGCTTTGAGCGCGGGTTTCGACTCGGAGGCGATGCTGGCAAAGAGGTTTTCCAGCGTGGTGCGCTGCGGTGTGGAAAGCTTGGTGTCTCGAAGGTCGGCCAGGCGCTCTTCGCTGAGCATGCGTGCGGATTTTTCCGAATCCATCACAACCAATTCGTCGCCCGCATTCGGGAGCCCGCTCAGACCGAGGATTTTCACCGGCATCGAAGGACCAGCCTCCTTGACGGGTTTTCCAAGGTCATTGATGAGTTGCTTCACCTTGCCCCAGTGGTTGCCACAAATGAAGACATCGCCTGCTTTCAAGGTGCCCATGCGAACGATCACCGTGGCTGTCGGTCCACGGCCTTGCTCAACTTGGGCTTCGATGACTGTGCAGCGGGCGTCCAAGGACGAGCTGGCTTTGAGTTCCAGCATTTCCGCTTCCAAGAGCATGGAGTCGAGAAGGTCGCTTATGCCGGTGCCTTTTGTGGCGCTCACCGGAATGCAGATCGTTTCACCGCCCCAATCTTCGGGAGTGAGGCCTTTTTCCTGCAATTGGGTGCGGACACGGTCGGGATTCGCCGAAGGCATGTCGATTTTGTTGATGGCCACCATGATTTTTACCTTGGCGGCTTTGGCGTGGGAGATCGCTTCGAGCGTCTGCGGCATGAGGCCGTCATCCGCTGCCACCACAATGACGACGATGTCCGTGACATTGGCGCCCCGCGCGCGCATGGCGGTGAAGGCCGCGTGGCCGGGTGTGTCGAGGAAGGTGATTTTTTGGCCATTGCGTTCGACGCTGTAGGCGCCGATATGCTGCGTGATGCCGCCGGCTTCACCGGCTGCGACGCGGGCTTTGCGAATGGCATCGAGAAGGGAGGTTTTGCCGTGGTCCACATGGCCCATGAAAGTGATAATCGGGGCGCGAAGCTGGAGTTCGTCGATCTTGGCAGGCTCGGGAGCCTTGGGAACCTCGACCTTCGCTTCAACCTTGTGATGGCCCTTCGAGGTGTCCTTGCGTTCACGCTCAAATACAAAGCCATGCATATCACAGACCTTTGCGACGACATCCGCCTCAACGGTCTGGTTGAGATTGGCGAAAATCTGCAGCGACATCAGATCTTTGATGAGCTGGAAAGGCTTGAGGCCAAGCTCCTCGGCGAGAACTTTGACAGCAACCGGAGGCTTGATGTTGAGAACTTTTTTACCAGAGACCTCGGCGGCAGGTTCCTCGCTGGCTTCCACTACGGCCGTTTCGGCCACCTCGGGAGCAGGTTCCGGCTCTGGCTCGGGAGCGGGCGGAGGAGGAGTCTGCGAAACAGGCGGAGCTACGAGAGGCTTGATGAATGGCTTAATTCCAACCTTGTCGGAGGTCTTTTTGACTTTTTTAACCGGCTCGAGCAGGTCGACCGTTGGTCCCTGGACTTTTGGCTCCGGGGCTGGGGTGGCAGATGGCGCTGGAGTTTCAGCGGCGGAGCGCGAAGTGCGCGTGGAACGCGAGGAACCCGCCGCACGCTTTGTCGCGGTCGGCTTTTCCTCGGTGGATGTTTTCTTGGTTTTCTCTGCCATGGTAAGTTGCGAGCCGGGGGAACGATTTCATACCCCTCAGGCGGCGGGAGTTTTTTGTGTAGCCTGTGCCGCCGCGAGGATTCTCTGCCCGGTTTCGATATCGGAACCCAGCGCCTCGGCGATGTCCTCCGCGCCGGCCAATTGAATGACCTCGATGGAATTCATGCCGCCAGCTGTGAGTTTGAGGGCGTCCTCTTCGGAGATGCCGAGAATTTCCGCAAGCGAGTGGGCGGCCTCGTCGGTCTTGTGTTTGAGGGCTTTTTCCTCGCGCTTGTCTTCTTGGATATCGACCTCCCAACCGCACATTTTGGCGGTGAGGCGGGCATTTTGGCCCTTGCGGCCGATGGCCACCGAGAGGTCTTCCTTGGGCACGAGAACCTGAATGGTTTTCTTCGCTTCGTCGGCGGTGATGGATTTGATGTTCGCCGGTTTGAGCGCGGCGCTCACGAACTTGAGCGGGTCGGCATCCCAGCGAATGATGTCCACCTTCTCGTTGTTGAGTTCGCGGACGATGTTTTTGACACGCGCACCGCGCATGCCAACACAGGCACCAACTGGATCAACCTTGGGATCGGCACTGTGAACGGCGACCTTCGTGCGGAAACCGGCCTCGCGGGCGAGGACTTTCAGTTCCACTGTGCGGTCGGCGATCTCGCTGACCTCGAGTTCGAAGAGTCGGCGCACAAAATTCGGATGGCTGCGGGAAAGGATGATTTCCGGTCCGCGATTGCCGCTCTCCACCGCGACCACATAGGCGCGGAGGCGGTCGCCGACATTGTATTCCTCGGTGAGCACACGCTCGCGGGATGGCATGACGCCTTCGAATTTCCCGAGATCGACGATGACATCGGAGCGCTCGAAGCGTCGAACTGTGCCAGTCACAATCTCTCCGGCGCGGTCTTTGAACTCGTCATAAATCATTTCCCGCTCGATCTGGCGAAGGCGCTGGTTGATCGCCTGACGGGCTGCCTGAGCGGCGATGCGGCCGAAATCGCGTGGCGTCACTTCGACCTCGATCTCCTCGCCCGGTTGGGCGTCGGACTTGATGGCGCGGGCCTTGGAAAGCAGAATCTCCTCATGCGGGCTCGTGACTTTTTCAGCCGCGATAAGCTTTGCCATGGCGCGAATGGCGCCGCTTTGAGGATTGATCTCGATGCGGAGCTCGCGGGTGCCCGAGGTGAAACTTTTTTTCGAAGCCGCCAGGATGGATGTGGAAATAGCTTCCACGAGGACATCGCGTTTGATGCCCTTCTCACGCTCCAGCAGGTCCAGCATTGTGATGAGTTCGGAATTCATAAAATCGTTTCTGCCGAAACAGAAAGCGACGAGCTGTGGCCACAGCGCTTTCCCCTTCGGAATCGGACACTATGGCGAGTGATCCAAGTTGGGTCAAGCGGCAAGGGCATTAATTTGAACCCGAAATCCCTGCCACGGCCGGGGGCTTGGAGTTTGCTTTTCGGTGACTCGTTCAGGTAGATCACTCCCATGCGACTTGCACGGCACGGGATTCTTTTATGCGCTGGCATCGCCTGCTTGATGACCTCAAGCGGGTGCCGGAAAAGCCCCTCGCCAGCCCTGCCGGACCTCCCCACACCCCATCCGGTTTCCAATGCCACGCCGACGGAGGACTTCGCCCGAAAGGCCATCGAAATCCATCGGGCCGCTCAAGAGATGGCGTTGGATGGATTTCAATTCGGCAAAAACGAACTCGGCTGGCCTTATGAAGTCGGCGCGGTTTCGTCGTCGGGTTATTGTGAGAAAATGATTAGTCAAGGTTTTCTCTCCCCCGAGGCGGCCGGATGGGTCGCTCAGGCTTGGAAAATCGCGAATCTGAGCGACGCCGATCCCGGAGAAACCGCTTTTCTCGAACTCGTGCAGCCCGATTCCAGCATGCTTATTATTCGCAAGGACGGGCAATGGGCGGTTTTTCGCGATGAGAGAAGCGCGGCGGCTTTTGCCATAACCCCACCGCGCGACCCGGCCTGGCTTCCTTAATGAAATACCGCATCCCCATTGCTCTTGGTCTGGTTTTTTTGCTGGGAGCCTGCGCGAACCCATCGGGAAAAAAACCACCTTCGCCCGGCGCATCATGGTTGGGCGCTCTTGGCAAGATTCTCCCCCCGAAAAAACCTAAAACTCCTGCCGCCATGCCAGTCGATTGGGCGGGCACGATCCGCATGGTGAACACGGCGGAAAATTTCGTCCTCATCGAATCGGAATCGGCCTCGCCAGTCATTCCCGGCGAGAAATACCTCTCGGTCCAAGATGGGCGAGAAACGGGAGCCCTGCTCATGACCGCCCTCAAGGCGCATCCTTTTCTCATCGCCGATATCGTCAGCGGCCAGCCATCGACAGGGGATAAAATCTACATCCCTCGACCGGGTTGGACACATTCACCGCCGCAAAATTAACGCCTTGCTGCAATCGATTTTCTTTTCACCTGCAATTCATCATTTAAGATAACACCCTCAAGCGCTCAAGCAGCCACCAATATGATACCGAAATTTTTCACCGTCCTTTCCACCTCGCTCCTTATTGCCGGGATTCCACTTTTCGCGCAGAGTCCCGCCCCCGCTCCGAGCCCTCAGTTTCAGGATTTGCCTCCTCCACCGCCAATCCCTCAATTCACTCCCCTGCCTATTCCTTCGGACAGCCTGGCTCCGTCCGGCACGCCTCTTCCGGACGGAACGATGCCGCTTCCTCTCCCACCGATGCCGGCCGCTCCGCCACTTCCTGAGCCGAGCCAGATTTCCAGTGACCTCGCGGCACCCGTGCCTGCGCAAGCTGCCGAACCGCTTGCTCCCGGCCCCGAGACTCCCGTCCTACAACAAAGCGCCCGCACCGCAGTGACGAAGGAAATGGCCACCACCGATTTCTACAAGGCCCTCAACGAACTCATCGCCAAGCAAAGAAATCCCAAGGTTCCCGACCTGAAAATCGAAGACGCCATCCAGACCGCCATCAAACAAAACCCCGAAATTCTGGACGCCGTGCAGGAACTGAACACCAGCTCAGGAAAATTCATCAGCATCCGCTCCAGAATCATCCCCCAGGTTTCAGTGAATTCGAACTACGGCTATACCAGCCGTGAGATCAACGATGTCAATTTCGGCGGAGCAAACATCAGCGACGAGGCCTGGAGCGTGAATGTGGAATTCTCCCAGCTGATCTACGATGGCGGCGCCGTGGTTTCGGGCATCCGGGCGGCCCTCTCGGACGAGCAGGAGGCCTACTACCGCCTGCGCGGAGTCATCGACAATGTTATCTCGCAAGTGAAGATCAATTTCTTCGAAGTCGTCCTCAATCGCGCCCTCATCATCGCCAACCAACAGTCCGTCGATCTCCTCGCCGAGCAGCTCAAAGACCAGCAGAACCGCTACGAGGCCGGCACCGTGCCGCGCTTCAATGTCCTCCAGGCCGAAGTCGCTCTTGCCAATGCGAAACCCCCGCTTATCCAGGCACAGAATAACTACCGCGTCTCGATGTATCGGCTCGTCCGCCTGCTCGGTATCGACTACCCGCCCGGATTCCCGAGCGAAGTGCCTTTCAATATCGTCGGCAAACTCGACTACAAGCCGCGAACCTTCAACTCCGACGAGTCCGTGCTCATCGCTGTGACCCGCAACCCTGACCTCAAGGCCCAGCGACAGCTCATCCTCGGCGAGGCCGCACGCGTGAACCAACAGATCGCCGGCTACCTGCCACAAATCAGTGCCAGCGCCAGACAAACAAACGAGAGCGACTTCCTCACAAACAACCTCGGCAACATGGTCAACGGCTGGTTTTTCGGAGTCAAAGGCTCCTGGGCCGTCTGGGATGGACTCCTCACCTACGGCAATGTGAAAACCGCCAAGGCCCGCATGGAGCAGGCAAAAATCAATTACGACAACGGCGTGCGCGAAGTCATCCTTCAAGTCCAGCAGGCGATTTCAAAACTCCTCGAGGCCCGCGAAACCGTGGACAGCCAGGAGGCCAGCGTGGTCCAAGGCGTGGAGGCCCTCCGCCTCGCGCAAGAGCGCCTCGACGCCGGCGCAGGCACCCAGCTCGATGTGCTGAACCAGCAGACCTCGCTCCTCCAGTCGCAGACATTCCTCCTCCAGGCCTACTACAGCTACATCCAAGGCTTGGCGGAATACGACCGCGCCCTCTCACTCGACACACGCTTCAAGGATATCTTCGACGATCCGCTCACCAAGCCGCAGGCGAAGCGCTTCAACAAACTCAACGACCCCGAGCGTCCGCAGGCGAAACTCCCGCGCGAATACCGCAAGGAAGATCCGCTCAAGCCGATTCTTGAAAAGGCCCCCGCGCCCTCGCCGACTCCTGCGGCGACCAAGAAAAAATCCGTCGCCGAAACCAAGAAAACCAACTGAGCGCCCGCAGACGGAGCACGCATCGCCAGATGATTCGACGATTCCTATTGGCTGTATTTGTGATGTCATCCCTCGCCGCCCAGGCGTCCACCGCCTCGCTCAGCGATTCCCAAGCGCTTGAAATCGGCCGCCGCATTTGGAAAAACGAATGCGCAGGCACGGTCAGCGGACTCACCTCGTGGAACAAAGGAGAGGAGTTTCCATCCCTCGGCATCGCGCATTTCATCTGGTATCCGGCCGGTCGCACAGGCCCCTTCGAGGAGAGTTGGCCAGGCCTCGCGCGGTTTTTGAAAACGCAAGGCGTGCCGGTCGATGACTGGATGCTCGGTCCATGCCCGTGGAAAAAACGCGACGCCTTCATGGCCGACATCGACGGCCCACGGCTCGCAGCTCTCCGTGCAATGCTTTCGAAAACAGTCGCCGCCCAAGCGCGATACGCGGCGATGCGCATGGAGGCCGCGCTGCCGAAAATGCTCGCCGCCACACCACCCGCCCAACGCGCCAAAATCGAGACCAACTTCCGCCGCGTTGCCGCTGAGCCGCTCGGTTTCTACGCCCTCATGGACTATGTGAATTTCAAAGGCGAAGGCGTGAACCCCGCCGAGCGCTACAACGGCCAAGGATGGGGCCTTCTTCAGGTTCTTGAAACCATGCCCGCTACAGGAAAGGCCCTGCCGGAGTTTGCCCGAGCTGCCGATGCCGTCCTGACCCGCCGCGTTCAGAACGCCCCGCCAGCCCGCAACGAGTCGAAGTGGCTTCCCGGCTGGCGGAACAGGCTCCAAACCTATCTGAAATGAACAAAGACGAAATCGCCGATGTTTTCGAAAACATCGCCCGCCTACTCGAGCTGAAAGGCGAGAATCCCTTCAAAGTCCGCGCTTACACCCACGCCGCCCGCGCGCTGGAGACACTCTCCGAGCCTCTCGAGACATTGATCGCCGAGGAGCGGCTTATGGCGATTGACGGCATTGGCAAAGCCACCGGCGAAAAAATCGCCGAACTCTCCACGCACGGCCGCCTCGACTACTACGACAACCTGCGCGAGGAATTCCCTCCCGACATTCTCACGCTTTTTGAAATCCAAGGCCTCGGCGCAAAAAAAATCAAAGTCCTCTGGGATACTCTGAAAGTCCACTCCGTGACGAATCTCGAGCGCGCCTGCAAGGACGGCTCGGTCGCCTCCCTCCCCGGTTTTGGCGAGAAGACCGCCGCAAACATCCTCAAAGGCATCGAGCACATGCGCAGCCACGCCGGCGAATTTCGCTTTGGCGATGTCGCGCAGATTGCCGAGGGGCTCCTGGACGACCTGCGTGGACATCCGGATGTTAATCTCGCCCAGATCGCCGGCAGCTTCCGCCGGAAAAAAGAAATCGTCCGCGACCTCGACTTCATCGTTTCCACGAAACAACCGGAGGCCGTCATGGCATTTTTCACCGCCCATCCTCTTGTGGAAAATATCCTCGCCCACGGCGCCACAAAATCCAGCGTGATCCTCAAGAGCGGCATCCAGTGCGACCTCCGCGCTGTGACCGGTCCTGAGTTTCCATTCGCACTGAATTATTTCACCGGCAGCAAGGAGCACAATGTCCGCATGCGCTCCCGCGCACTCTCCCGCGGCTGGTCACTCAACGAATACCGCTTCAGTGCCGCCGAGGGACGCGAACTCCAGCAACCCCTACCTGAGATTCACGAGGAGGCGGAAATCTACCGCGCCCTCGATCTTGACCCCGTGGAGCCCGAACTCCGCGAGGACCGGGGCGAAATCGATGCCGCCGAGAAACACAAGCTCCCGCACCTCATCGAGTGGAGCAACCTGCGAGGCACATTCCATAATCACACGACCGCCAGCGACGGCCGAGCCACTCTCGAAGACATGGTCGCCGCCGCAAAGGAACTCGGACTCGAATACCTCGGCATCGCCGACCACTCTAAGGCGTCGTTCCAAGCAAACGGCCTTGATGAAAAGCGCCTCGCCGCGCAAGTCGCCCGCATCGCGGAACTCAACGCCGCCGACAGCGATTTTCGCATCTTCGCCGGCACCGAATGCGACATTCTCAAGGATGGATCGCTGGATTTTCCGGACGAGATTCTCGCCACGCTCGATTATGTCGTCGCGAGCGTCCACTCGTCGTTCACCATGCCCGAGGCCGAAATGACCAAGCGCATCATCCGCGCCATGGAGAACCCCCATGTCACCATGCTTGGCCACCTCACTGGCCGCCTGCTCCTCAGTCGCGAGCCGTATCAGGTCAACATCCCCGCCATCCTCGATGCCGCCGCCGCCACAGGCACGATCATCGAGCTCAATGCCAACCCGCGCCGCCTCGACATGGACTGGCGCTGGTGGCCGCTCGCCAAGGAAAAGGGTGTCAAATGCGCCATCAATCCCGATGCTCACTCGACCGCTGGACTCCAGGACCTCATATTCGGCGTCGGCATCGCCCGCAAAGGCTGGCTCACGAAAAACGATGTCATCAACACCCTCCCGCTGGCTCGCATCGAATCCGTTCTCAAAGCCAAACGCTCCGCCTGATCCCATGCCTCACCGGTTCGCCATTTTCTCCACTGCGCTTCTCCTCCTCGCCTCAGCGAGTCCCCGCGCTCACGCACAGGGTGTCGAGCCCGGCCTCGAGCGCGCCGTGAAATGGAAATGGAATGTCGCTCCTCCGACCTCGGCAGCTTGGGGCCTGCCTCCGCGCGAGGTCCCCGTGCTGCAGCAGCGGTCTTCCTCCCAAGCAGCCAACCCGGCTGCGGCCGCGTCCGACCAAAACATCTACACCGTCAAAAAAGGCGATGTCCTTGTCCACATCGCCAAGAGGCTCCAACTCACCGTCGCCCAGTTGAAGGAATTCAACGCACTTGAAACCGATTTCCTACAAATCGGACAGCAACTGAGCATCCCCACACCGGAGGAAAAACGCCTTCTCAAAAGCACACCCAAGCCCACCGCATCCGCTGCCAGCACGCCACAGCCCTCGGACATCGCAAAATCCGAAGTCTTCCTGCTGCGGGTTTTCTTGGACAACCAAGGCTTCGGCACCGGCCCGATCAGTGATGTTCCGGACTCGATCTTCGGCAAGGTTCTCTATCTTTATCAAACCGCCCGGGGCGAAACGCTCGACCACCCGACCGTCGTCCAGCGCGCCAAGGAATTCACGCCCGACACGCTCAACACCTACACCCTCCGCGTCGAGGACTTCCGCTTCATCGCCCCGCCCAAGGCCGTCCGGGCCGTGATCGAGCCCGCCGGCACGCCCGATCCAAAAGCCAAGCCCGCGCCCACCCCGCCACCCACTTACCAGGAAATGGTCACCGCCGACGTCCTCGCCTACCGCTCCCCGTGGGAATTCGTCGCCGAGCGCTTCCATTGCGACGAGGCGTTCCTGCGCAAACTCAATCCCTCCCTCGGCACCCATCCCGCAGCGGGTTCCCGCTTCCGTGTGCCGAATGTGCAGCCATTCGAAATCGAAAAAATCCCCGCCACCGGCTTGCAGCCACCAACCGACCCATCCCAGCAAATCACCGCCACGATTACCGATGTCACCACTCTCGAAATTTCCCGCAACAGCCGCCTTGTCGCCGTCATGCCCGTGGGACGCGCCCGCCCCGGCCTGCGCGGACGCGGCGAGTGGCGGGTCCTTGATGTCATCGCACACCCCAGACTCGCAACACTTCAAGAGGACCGCGTCGTCCAAGTCGAAAAGACCAGCCCTTTTTACATCAATCCCAACCCCACTCCAGTCACCGTGCGCCCCGTGCTCTCGCAAGAGCAATACCTTCCACCTGGACCGAACAACCCCGCAGGTGTCGTCTGGATCAACCTCGCCAAAGCTGGTGAAACCACCCCGCAAGCCTTCGGACTCCACGGCTCCAGCATGCCCGCCGCCATGCAAACCCTCGAGGGCATTGGCGGCTTCCGGCTCACAAATTGGGACGCCCTCCGCGCCGCCCGCCTCCTCCCTGCTGGAACCAAACTCGAGTGGAAGCCCTGACATGCAGCCCAAACCGTAAATTCCAAAAGTTACTTTTTTTTCCAACATCCTATGCCATCTTCACCTACCCGCATTCGTATGAGACTTCCGATTCGATCCGCTTTCGCCCTCGCAGCCACTCTCGTTCTATTCGCCATCGTTGTTTGTTTCGCATCCAACGCACCCGCCAAAGCCCAACTCCCGCCGCATCCCGCGCCACCGCAAGCCGCCGCCGTCGTTGAGCCCCAACCTGTCATCATCCCCGCACCCACTCCCGAAACTCCTGTGACCGCACCCGCCCCCGCTCCAGCCGCCCCGAGAAAGCACACCTACACCAGTTGCAATGTCGAGGGCTCCGTCGTTGCCATGACCTTCGATGACGGCCCGCATCCCAAACTCACCCCCCGCCTCCTCGACATGCTCAAAGAGCGCAACATCAAGGCCACCTTCTTCGTTATTGGAAAATGCGTCGCCGAGTATCCCGACATCGCCAAACGCATCGTCGACGAAGGCCACGAAATCGCCAACCACAGCTGGAACCACCCGCAACTCACCAAGCTCTCCCCCTCCGCCTTCGATGCCGAAATTTCCCAAACCACCGACGCCATTGTAAAAGCCACAGGCGTCCGCCCCGTCACCATGCGCCCACCCTACGGAGCCATTAACCCAACCCTCACGAAACGCCTCAACGAAGAATATGGTCTGAGCGTCATCCTCTGGTCGGTTGATCCCCAAGACTGGAAAATCCGCAAATCCGACCATGTCTCCGGCCACATCATCAAAAACACCGGCCCCGGCGCCATCATCCTCGCCCACGACATCCACCCCTCCACCATCGACGCCATGCCCGCCGCCCTCGATACCCTCCAATCCAAAGGCTACAAATTCGCCACCGTCACCGAACTCATCGCCCTAGACCGCCCCGCCGCCCCCAAGGCCGACTCTCCGAAGGCGACACCTTAAGACAGCAATACTCCCAAGACGAAAGACAGTCTGTTGCTCGTCTTGACGACGACCCCTGCGCAGACAAGACAGCCTGCAATCACCGGATCATCGGACCGCCGAGGTCCTCCTCGGCATCAGCGCTTCAACAATGCCAACGAGGACATTGGCGCTCCTGAAAAAATATGAACGCCTGAGGCGAGCAATCCCTCATCAGTAGCGTGCTCGTTGTCTTGGAGGAACATCATTAGGCATGTCCCATTTCTTCCCAATCAGCGCGGAAACCTCATTGATAACCAACCTCGCTTTGCCCAGACGCCTACGCTCGCCTGAGACGCCGCTGCGCGGCTGAATAATGGGTCATGCCGGAGGATGGACCCTCCCATGGTTGCGCGCTACCGCGCGAAAGAGAGGAGCATGGTCGTCTCGACCGTGCAGGCGCGCGGCGAGGCTTGTCATCGATGAGGTGTCATGCGGTTGTCTTTCATCGGCCCTGAGATAAGCGGGGCCAAGCCAACGAGGACGTTGGCGCTCCCATAGACGAATGGTTTTGCAAGGCCTTCCGTGTTGAAATTTGGGTCAGGCGAGGACGCTGACCCATAGGCGCTAAGATAAGGAATTTTTGATTATGCGGCATTGCATGCGCCTCTTTCTTGATGGTTCCCGAAGTTTGCTGGAGATGCGGCCCCAATTTTCTACACACCCACTCAAACTCAGCGCCGGATTCAGTGCGTTCTTGATCAGATGGAAAAGCAATGACTCCTCTCGCCAGAGGCACCGGCTACGCTCCCTTGATTGTTTGGAGCGGATAGCCCCAGGGGAAAAAAGACTCTCCCTTGACCAGGAGAGCTTCCAGCAGCAACGCCACCAGAAGTTTTCCTTCAAGCCACGATCGTATCGATTGCTTGTCGCGCTTGGGCAAATAACCAAAGCCCAGAATGGATTTCAAACGCTTGAACACAAGTTCCACCTGCCAGCGTCCACGGTAGATTTCGAGCACATTGGCAGCCGATGCCACATCCACTTTCAATGTCGTGAAAACAAAAATGTATCCAGCCGCCTCCAGAGTCTCGATCCTCGACTCGTTTTGATTTTTTTGCGCCTTGCGCCGCACGGCTTTCAAGGCCTTCTCGGTGGCCTGAGGGCTCTTTCTCAAAGCGCAGACCCTCCCTGCGATTCTTCGTTTCTGAAATGTAAACTCCACCGGCCAATCTCCGACCTGCAAATCTCCGAGCGTGCGCAGATGGGCAAGCAAATCAAATGACGCTCCGCCCGGGTGAAGTAATGGCAGGTTGTTGAATGCGAACCTTGCGATCACATCGGCGCCTGCGGCCACCGTATGGGCGATACCGGGCTTTTTTCCATAGGCCCTGTCGCCGATCCACAACTCCCCGGGCTGAATATCAAAGCGTCCAAAACCTTCTCCGGAATTGGCCCAATCCTTCACCAGCGCCTGCTCGCATTTCAAATCCGACAATCCTATGGCGTAGTGTAGCATCCATCCCGATCCCGTCGGGCCCTGCTCCTGAATCCGCGTTCCATCAGCCACAATAATCTTGCGCCCGAATCCAAAGACCTCCGCAGGCTTTCGGGCAATCCACATTTCAAGCATTCGGTTGTTCATCCAGTTGAACCATTTTGCCGACTGCCGCAACCGATCCATGATCGCCACATCGCTGATATCGAGAATGCCGCCTTCCTTCAACCTCACCGCTGTTTCCCTTAACGAACACCCCTCGGCCAAATGCAGAAGCAAAGCACGCAAAAGCACCGAAGCATCTGGAATCTTGCGGCAGCGTCTCAACGCCCCGCAAGAGCGGGCCTGCTCCTTCCACCCGTGCGGAAGGAAACTTAGAAGGTAGTCGAAATCGCGCTCAATGCTGACCGGAAGTTGCTCGAAGACAGGTTCTGCATCCATGTAAGCATGGATAGCAAATATTTACAGAGACGCAATAATTATCTTAGCGCTTATGGGTCAGCGTCCTCGCCTGACCCAAATTTCAAACTCGGCCGGATCACAAATTCAAAGGGCCAAGACCATCTTCGCAACAAGTCGAGCATCCTACGAGAGGGCCTTCCTGCCGGAATCCCCCTTCCAAATCTGGAGGTCTAACGTGAACAAAAATGTTGAGTGAAGTTCCAGCGGCATTCAGTCTGTCGGCCGATATGATTGTCTCACCTAAGATTCGTGGATTTATTTGCACCACTGCCCATCCGACGGGATGTGCGAAGCATGTTGCCGACCAGATTGCGGTTGTCAAAAAGCGCGGCCCTCTGGCTAACGGACCTAAGAAGGTTCTCGTGATCGGAAGTTCGACCGGCTATGGCCTCGCTTCGCGGATTGCGGCGGCTTTTGGAGCGAATGCTGCCACGATTGGTGTGTTCTTTGAGCGCGGTGCCGAGGGTGGACGCACGGCCACGGCGGGTTGGTATAATTCTGCTGCTTTCGAGCGCGAGGCTGCCGCCGCCGGACTCTATTCTCGCTCTTTCAATGGTGATGCCTTTTCGGACGCCATGAAGCAGGAGGTCATTGCAGCCATCAAGGCGGATCTCGGTCAAGTGGACTGCGTGATTTACAGCCTTGCTTCGCCGCGTCGCACGCATCCGAAGACGGGC
The DNA here is from genome assembly GCA_044347585.1 of Terrimicrobiaceae bacterium. Classification (GTDB taxonomy): domain Bacteria; phylum Verrucomicrobiota; class Verrucomicrobiia; order Chthoniobacterales; family Terrimicrobiaceae; genus UBA967. The sequence continues at coordinate 1,198 of JBIKUM010000015.1, read as the reverse complement.
GAGGTTTTCAAATCCGTTCTCAAACCGATCGGCGAGTCTTATACGAACAAAAATCTCAACACCGGAAATGGTGAGGTGAATTCGATTTCAATCGAGCCTGCGAATGAAGAGGAGATCGCGCACACCACGGCTGTGATGGGTGGCGAGGATTGGGAGATGTGGATGGATGACCTGCTGGCTGCTGGAGTGCTTGCGCCTGGCGTTCGCACATTGGCTTACTCTTACATCGGCCCGGTTCTCACTTGGCCGATCTACAAAAATGGCACCATCGGCCGCGCGAAACAGGATTTGGAGCGTTGCTGTGCTTCACTCAACTCCAAACTCGCACCGCTTGGCGGCAAGGCCTGGGTTTCGGTGAACAAGGCTCTCGTCACGCAGGCGAGTTCAGCCATTCCCGTTGTGCCGCTCTACATTTCGCTTCTCTATAAAATCATGAAAGCCGGTGGCACGCATGAGGAGTGCATCGAGCAGATGGATCGCCTTTTCCGCGACCGCCTGTCGAATGCCGAGCCTGCCACGGACAGCGAGGGCCGGATTCGTCTGGATGATTGGGAAATGACGGATGCCGTGCAGAATGTCATCAGCGAGCGCTGGGATGCGGTGGAGACAGCGAATTTCGCGGAACTCGCGGACTTTGCCGGCTACCAAGAGAGCTTCCTGCGCCTGTTTGGTTTCGGTCTCCCAGGCGTTGATTATCAAGCCGAGGTGGAGCCTGAAGTGTCGATTCCCTCGCTGGCTTGAAGTTTCCAGACATTGAGCTGATGCCCTTCCACGCGCCGATTGGATGTTGAAGTCCCGGCGCGCGACCACTAACTTTTTCTCTCTTAAAAAATGAAAATCCAACGCGCATTGATCTCGGTTTCCGATAAGACTGGGATTGTCGATTTTGCCCGTGAGCTGCATGCCTACGGTATCGAAATTCTTTCCACCGGCGGCACGGCCAAGGCCCTGCAAGCCGTGGGCATTCCGACCACCGAGGTCTCCCATTTCACCGGTTCGCCCGAAATCCTCGAGGGCCGGGTCAAAACCCTGCATCCGAAAATCCATGGCGGACTTCTTTACATCCGAGGCAACGAGGAGCATGAGGAGCAGGCCAAGGCGCATGGAATCCGTCCGATCGACCTTGTGGTGGTGAATCTCTATCCTTTCGAGGCCACCATCGCCCGCGAGGATGTGACCCTTGCCGAGGCCATCGAGC
>JBIKUM010000098.1:0-8979 GCA_044347585.1 Terrimicrobiaceae bacterium | reverse complement strand
CGTCTCGGCGCCGGTGAGCAGCGACGCGGCCATGCGATCGGCTGCATCAAGCGGTGACTCGCCATCGAGGCTAAGCGTCCAGAAACGGCGCTCCTGCCAACCTTGATCGGTGTATGGGGTTTCCGGAAGATCGGGATAGGGCATCGGATCATGCTCGGCGTAAGGCGTCGAGCGGGCCACGATCGTGGAGATGATATCCTCGCGCGCCGAGACGCTGCCGGAGCCATCATTCACCAGAACGGCGGCGCGCTTGCCCTTTGCAAAGGCGGTCCAATTTTGAGCGGGCTGCTCATCGCCATCGGCCTTGCGGGTGCTGCGTCCGCCGATTGTTTGGCTGACCCATTCCCCCTCCTTGATGCCGGTGGGCCACTCGAGACGAAGGATGCTGCGGGGTTCCTGCCAGTTGATGCGCAGTCGCAGTTCCAGTGCCGGTTCGTTGGCGCGCGCGACGACATCGAGCTGGATCGATGATCGGTTCCATACGGCGCAGTGGCGGACGATCGTGGTCCATGGCCCTTGCTCGATGACCTTGGCGCGACCGAGTGGAATCGCGACGGCTTTTCCGGAAAATGACTTCACGCCATGGGCCCAGGTGTCGCTGTGATCGGGAAGGACGACGAGGCGCACGGGGTTTTTCGGTGCGGGCAGTGCCTTGATTTTTTTCGGTGCGGCAGCGACTGGTTCGAGTCCGATATGGAAGGTGCTGTAGCCCGAAGCCGGCAGCGGAAAGCGCGCGCAGAGTTTGCCCCATGGCATGAGATGCGGGCCGAAGTTGGAATCGGCGGCGAGCCACTGGATCGGGAAGCGCCGGCCGTCGGTGGAAACGAGATGGGTGATTTTTTCGCGACCGTGCGGTTGGGTGAAAGTATCCAGCGTCACTTCGACTTCGCGGGCCCATGGGAGCGGATTGAAAGCAAAGAGCGTGTTGCCGCCGAGGTGACTCGTGTTGATGCGGCGGGCCATGCGGTGGACGGCATGCCGCAGGGTGTCATCGGCGGCATCGATCGCGGCGCCGAAGCGGTTGCGTGTCTCGGCCGAGGTCTGGATCGTGCAGGTGCCGGCGAGGATGTCGTGGAATTGGTTGAAGAGAAGCGACCACCACGCTGGCTCGAGCGACTTGTCGATCCCGGCGCATTGGCTCGCAGTCTCCGCCGCAACGAGACGGCGTTCGGCGTTGCGGTTGAGCTGCTTGATGTCGCCCCATGCGGCGTAGCATCCGCGCGCGTGGTGCTGGAGCTCTCCTTCGTGAAGCGGAAGATTTTTGGCAGCGGGCGATGCGAGGACTTCCGCCAGATATTCACGCACGGTGCTGAACTTGAGAACGGGCAGCGTCGGGTCCTTTTGCAACTCGGCGATGCGGGCGAGATGTTCCTTGGTAGGCCCGCCGCCGTGATTGCCGATACCAAGCCAGAAAATCCCATGATCGAAGCCGGGTGAGAAATGCCGCTGCCAGTGCTTGCGGATAATTTCCTCCAACTGGTCGGCCGTGGTCGAGGGCTTCTGCGAATACTCGCCCGGCACGCGTTGGCAGAGGACACGAGAACCGTCCGCTGAGCCCCACCAAAAGAGATCCGGCAGGTCGGGCGCCTCGCGTTTTTGGGGGCGCATGAAGACATAGGAATCAAAGCCAGACTGCTTGAGAAGCTGCGGAAAACCACCGGCGTGCCCGAAGGAATCGACATTGTAACCCGCGCGGACGCGACCGGCCTCGCCGAAGCGCGAGGTGAAATAATTTCCGCCATAGAGCGAATGGCGGCAGATGCTCTCGGTGGAGGGCAGATTGCAATCGGGTTGCTCGATCCATCCGCCGATCGTCTCCCAACGACCGGCCTTCACGAGGCGACGAATCTCCGCAAAGAGGCGGGGATCACTTTCCTCGATCCAACGGTAAACCTGCGCCGAGGAACGAGTGAACTTCATGCGCGGATTTTCGCGCATGCGGTTGACCGCGCTGTCGATCGTGGTCAGTGCTTCGGCTGCGCCATCGCGTGTCGGCCAGAGCCAGACGGGATCGAGGTGAGCCTGGCAGATGAGATGGAGTGTGGGTCGGGTAGGCATGGTGAAAAGGAACGAATGTTTACGAAGTCGCAAGGTGTAAACGACTTTCCATTCCTAACTGAAAACACGGCTTCAGCGTTATGAGAATATTGACTTTTTTCTGGTAGAAATCCGTGTCGTCTTCATCGCCGGATGGCGTGCCTCGGGGGCGATCCGGACTGTGCTGTAGCCGCCGAGATCGATACCGAAGAGAGACCTCATCGTTTTTCCACTTCCAGAAAGTCCGTGCCAGTAAGGGTCCAACCTTTCCGGGTCAAACGAAGCCGCAGCGTTTTGATCTCCCATGGTTTCAGCGCCACAGGTTTGAGCGGAGTTTCACCGCCGATCGTCAAGGCCGCCTTGGTGGCGCGTCCGGACATTTCCTGCAGGCGCACGATGATCCCCTTGCCGTTCTCGGCGGGCTTCACCGCAAGCACGGCCACGGTGCCGGGTTCGACGCGGAGATGGGATTGTTCCCATGGCAGGTTGCCGGGATGCGCGGAATCGATCATGACGACCGGGCGCACCTGAAACTCTTCCGCCTCGCGATCCAAGCGGCCGAGTGCGTCCGGCCCGCTGCGCTCGACGAGCGCGAAACGGCGTTCCTGCCAGCCATGGTCGGTGTGCGGGGCGACCGCGTCATCGGGAGAGCGCTCATGGGAGAGAGTCGTGAAATCCCCGCTATGACCGGTGGCATGAATGACCGGTGCGTATTCCGCGTAGGGGGTCGAGCGAACCACGATCCTGCGCAGGTTGGCATCCACGCAGGAAAAGCTGTAGCTGCCTTCGTTCAGGATTGCGACGCTGCGCTCCGTGCCGCCAGCCTTGCCGGCAAGCGCGACCCAGTCGTGACACGGCTGTTCGTCACCCGCAAATGGGCGTTCGGAGACACCACCGGCGCTGCGGCAGACAACGCGCGGCTCGCTGAGCGAGGAGGGAATGTCGAGCTTGAGCAGTTGGCGTTTCTCCTGCCAATTGAGACGGAGCAGGAGTTCGACCGTTCCGACCGACGGGTTGTGAACGATGTCGAGCCAGATCTCCGAGTTTCCCCAGACTCCTTTCTGCCGATGAACGGTGCGAAGTGGTCCGGATTCAACGACCCGGCTCTCGACCAAGCGCGGGCGTCCCAGCTCATGGGGAAACCCATCCACACCATGCGCCCAGGTATCGCTTTGATCCTCGATGACCAACAACCCAAGCGGTGCCGCCAGCAGCTCCACTCCATCCGCGGATTTCCATGATTCCAGGCCAAGCGCGTCCTTGGAAACCAGGAACGGTGCGGCGGGCGCGGGTTGCGGCTCGGGCGCATCACCGGTCGCCATGCGGAAGACGGCGTAACCGTGCGCGGGCAGATCGACAACGGTCGTGAGTTTCTGCCACGGCATGTGCCACGGGCCGAAATGTGCCTCGGGCGTCATCCATTGGATCGGCAGTTTGTGGCCTGTGCGCGTCTGGAGATGTGTGATCGGAGCGCGTCCATGGGGATCGCTGAATGCATCGGTCTGGAGGAGAAGGCGCCGCGGCCAGGGCAGCGGGTTCCATGCGAAAAGCACGCCACCGGGCTCGCCGGTCGTATCGACCTTGCGAGCCATGCGAAACGCGGCCTTGACGGCCAGTTCATCGGCCTCGGCGCAGGCGGCCCCGAATGCATCGCGCACGGGGCGGAAGGTCGAGAGAACGCACGATCCGGCGAGGATGTCGTGAAACTGGTTGAAGAGAACCCGCCACCAGGCTTCTCCGAGAATCGGCGCGGAGAGGTCTCCCTGCCCCGCCAAGGTCGCGGCCACCTGCGCCGATTCGGCAGCAAACAGGCTCTTCTCCGCACGCCGGTTGAGTTGTTTGACCTCGCCGGTGGCGGCGTAGCAACCACGGGCGTGGTATTGCAGGTCGCCGCGCCAGGTCGTGATTGCCTCCGATGCGGGCGACTTTTCGACCGCCGCAAAATACTCCGCGAGCGTGGACAACTTGAGCCGGGGCAGTGCGGGATCGTTCTGGAGAGCGACGATGCGCTCCAGGTGTTCGCGGGTCGGGCCGCCGCCATGGTTGCCGATGCCGAGAAAGAATATTCCGTCGTCAAAGCCGGGCGAAAAATAGGCCTGCCAATGATCGCGCAGGTTTTTCTCCAACTCGTCTGCCGTGGTCTTGGGCGACTGGCTGTATTGCCGGGGGATTCGCTGGGTGAGCACGCGCGAGCCGTCGGAGCTTTCCCACCAGAAAAGATCGGGCACATCAGGCGCCTCCCACGGATCGGGACGCATGAAGACATAGTGCGAGAACCCGGCGCGCCGGAGAAGCTGGGGAAACCCTCCGGCGTGTCCGAAGGAATCGACATTGTAACCGACCGTGGCCGAGGCACCGGTCTCGGCCCGGAGCCACGATTTGCCGTAAAGGCTCTGCCGGACAAAGCTCTCGGTGGAGGGCAGATTGCAATCGGGCTGCTCGACCCAGCCGCCGACGACTTCCCAGCGCCCCTCGCGGATCAATCGGCAAACCTCCGCATACAGCCGCGGATCCATCTCCTTGAGCCATCGATAGGTGGCGGCGGATGCCCGGGTGAATTTGAATTCCGGAAATTCCGCGGCACGATCCACCGCGCTTTGGACGGTGGTGAGGACTTCGGCGGCGCCATCCGTCCACGGCCAGAGCCAGACGGGATCAATGTGCGCTTGCGAGATGAGGTGAAGTGTCTTCATGGGTGTTCAAATTTTTGCAACAGGGCGAGTAGCAAATCCCTGATGTGCGAGCATAGGTTGAAAGATCAGAGGTGGGCAACGGGACCAAGCTTCTGCAGTTCTAATGCTCGATCTTGCCTTGCTTCGATAAGTGGGAATCGACGTAATCCTTTACCCCATCTTCCAGTGAGGTGAAGGTTTTTGCATAGCCTGCCCGGCGCAACTTGGCATCGTCGGCTTGGGTGAAGTATTGGTATTTTCCCTGAAGAATTTCGGGCATTGGAATGAATCTGATATCAGGCGTGCGCCCCATGGCCGCAAACAGGGCTTGGGCAAGGTGAACCCATGTCCGCGCGATGCCGGTGCCACAGTTGAGCAGGCCGCCCACTGTTGATTCCAAGGCGAAATGGAGGGTCACATCCACTGCGTCGCGCACATAGATGAAATCGCGCATCTGCTCGCCGTCTCGATAGTCGGATCGGTGGGATCGAAAGAGTTCAATGTAGCCGCTTTCCTGGATTTGATGATAAGCCTTTTGAACCAGCGAGCGCATGCCGCCTTTATGATCCTCAAAGGGGCCGTAAACATTGAAATACTTCAGTCCGACGATGCGATCCATCAGGCCGTGTTTTAAGGCCCACAGATCGAAGAGATGCTTTGAGTAACCATACATGTTGAGTGGTTTGAGCTGAGGCGTCATGGCGTCCTCGTCGCTATAACCGAGTTGGCCGTCGCCATAAGTGGCCGCGCTCGAAGCATAGACGAAACGCGTGCCTTGTTTCAGGCACCACTCGCACAATGTGCGGGTGTAGCGATAGTTGTTTTCGAGCAAAAAGTCGGCGTCCTTTTCGGTCGTCGCGCTGCAAGCCCCAAGATGAATGCAGGCCTGAGCCTTGGGCAATTGATCGGTCTCCACCATGCTCAGGAAGCGCTCTGGCGACACAAGGTTTTCGAAATGCAGGTTGACCAAATTGCTCCACTTTTCGTCCGTGCCCAGATGATCGACCAAAAGCAGATTGGTATATCCGCGGCGGTTGAGTTCCGCGACGACATTGCGGCCGATAAAACCAGCGGCTCCCGTCACGATGCTGGTGTCATGTGTGTTCATGATTATTTCTCACCTCCATAGACTTGCAGGATTTTCTCGATGGTTCCGGTGGTGGACTTGCCATCGACCATGTCGGCCAATACGACCTTGCCGCCGTGTTTTTCGACGATCTCCCTACCGCTTACATAGTGTGCCCAATCGCTGCCTTTGATTAGCACCTGTGGGATGATCTTTTCGATCAGTTCGCGCGGTTCATCCTCGTCGAACAACACGACACAATCAACCGCCTCGAGTGAGGCCATCACATAGGCGCGATCTTCTTCGTTGTTAATGGGGCGACTTTCTCCTTTGTTGCGCTTCACCGAAGCATCGCTGTTGAGGCCGACGCAAAGCGCGTCGCCTTGCTGTCGGGCATATTGAATGTATGTCACATGACCTCGATGCAATATGTCGAAGCAACCATTGGTGAATGCGAGCGTCTTGCCCTCTGCGAGCAGTTGATCCCGGAAGGCGCGCGCCTGCGAAGCGGTTAGAATTTTTTCGGAATGACTTTTCATGATGATTAGGATTTTGGGAGGTTGAGAAATTGCCAGAGCGTTTCGTGCTGCGAGAAATCAGGGATGACTGCCTGCGCGCCGGCACGGATGAGGCGCGCCCGTTTTTCGCGGTTGTGGCCGAATCGGCGCACCTCGTCGCTGGCAATCCCAATCGCGTAGCCGCCGCGCCGAATCGTCTCGCGTATCTCGACAGGTCCGTCGCCAAGCGCAAGCAACTCTCCGAACTTTCCGTTCACCTCGTCGAGGATGCGCTCCAGCACGACCTTTTTCGCGTCTTTATTCATGTTGCCCACGGAGCCAAAAATGCCACCGGTGAACAATGACGCGTAGCCGAGCCGTTGCGCCTCGAATTTGACATCCTCGTCGTCCGTGCCACTGGCGAGATACAAGCGGACACCCGAGCGGTGGAGCGATTCCAGAAACGGCACCGCGCCTTTGACTGTGAAATCGCTGATCTCCAGTTCGCCCCGGTCGAGCTTCGCCAGGCGCGCATCCACGAGTTTCTTCAGTTCGATGTTGTAAATGGCCTTGTAACCGGGCGCGTCGAGGATCTCCGCCTCGGGCACGAGATTGAATTCGCGCACCAGTTCCACCAAGCCCTGCATCTGCACGATGGTCTGGATGCCCGTGGTGGTTTCAATGAAATGGAGAACACGGGTTTTCGCGCGGTGAAACAGTGCCTCGTCCGCAGTGGCGTAATGCTTGCCGAGGATCGCCCGCATCATCATCGGCTCCATGATTTGCTCCCACCCCTCGCGCAGCGTGGAGATCGTGCCGTCGTGGTCGAATATCGCGTGCCGGATGTCCAAGGCCTTCGGCGGTTCCGCGATGATCTCGATCTCGCTACTATTGAAAAACTGTGCCCGGTGCGGGGATTGCGCCAGTTCCGGACGGAAGACAAAATCCGTGTCCGTCGCGACGCCGAGGATTTCCTCTGGGCTTGCCGTCCCGGTCTGAAAGAGTTTCTGCGCGGTCACCGCCGCCGCCATGTTGGCGACGAATGCCGCCGCGTTGAGGTTGGTGCCTGTGGAAACGATGCCCGCAAGCGCGGAGACGAATGTGTCGCCTGCGCCCACCGGATCGGTTTTGCCCATCACCAGGATGCCAAAGATCTGGAGAAGCGAGCTGCCGTCGCATACGAGGCAACCGCAGTCACCGCGGGTGACCACCAGAGAGGATCCCCACCGTGTCTGCAACTCCCCAACCGCTTTTTCCAGCGCATCGAGCGGGACGATTTCGCCGGCCCCGACCGGATGACCGCATGCGACCATCACCTCCCTGTCGTTCAGCTTGTGAACTGCGGGAGCATAGGCTTCGTGATACCCACGAGAATCAACAATGAAACTGACCTCCCGGTGCTCCCGGATGACCCTGCAGAGGCGCTCCCGGAACGACGGAGAATCATGGATGCTGCCGATAACCTGGTGATTGATCAGGACCACCGACACCTGGGGGATGACTTCCGCCAGACAGGCAAAAAGCTTTTCCTCCGTCTCCGCCGCAAGCCGGTTGAAATTGCCGTGATCGATCCGGCTCAACTCCGCGCCCTCCTCATACGGTTTCACATAGGCGTGGGTGGCCCAATTTTCGGACTGAACAATCAACCCGCGCGAATCAATCCCGGGCCGCACCAACTGCCGGCTCATCTCCCGGCCAAACGGATCATCACCAAGGACGCCGATGGGAAAAATCCGGCCCACGCCGAGCGCAAGCAGGTTTGTCACCACATTGCCGGCCCCGCCGGGCGAATATCGCTGATTGCACACCGGTTCGGTCGGCAGCCCCGTCTCAACGGAAGCCTCGGAGGCAGACCGGTCAATCGGCCAGTAGACATCCATGCAGAAATCGCCGAGCACGGCGACGGTGGCATGGGAAAGTCCCTCGAGAGCGGCGGCGATCTCGCGGGTAGGGAGTGGATCGAAGGGTTGAAGCGAACGCATGATTGACAAAGAGTGGCAATCGACACTTACAACATCGAGTTTTTTCTTTACATTTTTAAAGAAACCTGTAATTACATTTTTTTCAAAATCCACTCGCCAATGAGCAAGCACAAACCCATTTCCGACACCCTCCGCAGCGAGATCGAAGCCGGCAAATACGCCAATGCCGGCGGGCGACTGCCGAGCGAGGAAGCACTCTGCCGGCGCTGGAAGGTATCTCGGCCTACCGTCGCCCGGGCGCTGCGCGACCTGCAACTCCAGGGCTTGGTGGATCGACGCGCCGGTGCAGGAACCTTTATCCGGGCGGAACGGCGTCCCTTACAAGTCACCCTGGGCCTGCTGGTGGACGGTTTGGGCAAGACCGAAATTCTCGATCCGCTCTGCGCGGAAATCACGCGGGCAGCGCAACAGCGCGGATGCGGAGTCTTCACGGGCGGTCTCCCGCAGGACCGACCTCCGGAGGAACTGGCAAACTCTTGGGCCGCCCAAGGAGTAAAAGGTGTTTTTTACGCACCACTCGAACAAAGGGAAGAACGCGAGGCGGTCAATCTGGGCGTGGTGAACGCGCTGCGCAAAGCGGGCTTGGTCGTGGTGCTCGTGGATCGCGACGCGACGGAGTTTCCGCAGCGCAGCGATTGCGACCTTGTGGCGCTCGACAATTTCCACGCCGGTTACGACATGGGCAGGCATCTCGTGGAAGTGGGCTGCCGGCGCGTGCTTTTCGT